>JBIKOC010000260.1:0-3760 GCA_044358335.1 Flavobacteriales bacterium
CAATAATAATCTATTCTTTTAGCTAATCAATAACATGATATAATCTCTAATGAAACAATACTTGAATTGATAATATCAGGTTTTAAATGATTAATTAAACTTTCTATTGTAGTTTTAATTTGGTTTGAGTATTAAATCAGTTGTCGTTATTTTGTAATCGAATAAATACACTACAATGAAGTATATCTTGATATTCATAATTTCTTTTTTGTTTCTTCCACACGTTGATGCTCAAAAAGACACTTTATTCATTAATAAGATAGGTAAACAATGCAATCGAGAAGAAGCTGAAAAATACTCGATTACAAGTCCCACAGCATCAGGATTTATTTCTAAAGAGTACGATATAAGTGGAGTACTTCGAGAAGAACGTAATTTGAGTTCTATTGCACCAAAAGAAGTCAGAGATGGATTGACAATTCGATATCTTAAAACTGGAGAGAAAATTCAAGAAATCATCTTTTTAAATGGTATGCGTAATGGGACTGAACGTTACTTTTTTCCTACAGGTCGCGTTAGTTCCGAAGGTGAATATAGAAACGACACTCCAATTGGAGAACATTCTTGGTATACCCCTTCAGGAAGTATAAAACGGAAAGAATTTTACGAATCAGGTAAAATGGTTCAAGGCAAATGCTATACACCTTCAGGCGCTGATACAACTTATTTTCCAGCAGAAGAAATGCCGGAATTTCCAGGTAAGGAACAAGCACTATATAAATTCATTAGTGATAATGTCAAGTATCCTAAAGAATGCCGTAAAAAAGGAATTGAAGGAAGAGTTTATATCAAATTTAAAGTTTCTAGTACAGGTGAAATTACTGAAATGACTGTCATTAAAGGCGTCCATCCATTGATCGATGAAGAAGCAATGCGTGTAGTTGGTTTATTGCCTAAATGGAAACCGGGGCGCCAAGAAGGGAAACCAGTTTCTGTGATGTATACATTACCAATCAAATTTTCGCTAAAATAAATTTCCTTGTTGGTGACTTAAATCATTTTAAATATTCTTGGAATGATGCTATTTTGCTGCGAATTAATTGCTTCTTTACTCTTGCCCAATGAAAATTTACAAGGATTTTAATTTTGAAGCGGCTCATTTTTTACCCGCAGTTCCCGAAGGACATAAGTGCCGCCGACTGCATGGACATTCGTATAAAATCCGACTTTGGGTTGAGGGGCAGCCCGATTCAGTAACGGGTTGGATTATGGATTTTGGGGATGTAAAAAAGGCCTTCAAGCCAATTCTCGATTTACTCGATCATAATTATTTGAATGATATTGAAGGATTAGAAAATCCAACAAGTGAACAATTAGCTATTTGGATTTGGAATAAAGTGAAGCCAGCATTGCCCGAACTTTCGGATGTAGAAGTAGCCGAAACATGTACTTCTGGATGTATTTATTCGGGATATTAACTTAGCGAGCTATTATTATCCGTCGAGTTATAGTTGCAAGATTTGAATCAGAAAGTCGAATTACATATACTCCATTTGCCAAATTTGAAATAGGAATTTTATAATTCATTCCCGAATCAAGAAATAAAATCTGCTGTTTATTTCCATATAAATCTAAAAGCTCAACAGTTAAATTACTCCATCTTTTTTCAGCTATAATACATAGTTCATCTTGAGCTGGATTGGGAAATAGAGTAATGTTATTTACATCTGATTTATTTTTATCCAATATACTTGAACAAACAAGGGCGCAATTTTGATCTCCATCAATCGATATAGCTGTTGTAATCATTGTTTGGAATTCCTCCCCAGCAGCACAATCGTCTTTCAAATAAAACTTGAGGAAATTAATTAAATATACAGCTGCCGTTAATTGTTGCTGATTAGGCGCTATTGCAGGTCCCGGACTACAAGTTGCTTCTCCAATTGAACACGTAAAACTCGTTCCGGCAAATTGACAATGACTTGCACCTAAAATACTCACATACGATTTGCAACCAGAATTCAAAGCAGCATACATCGGTAATTGATGATCTGTTGGTGGAGCTATACAATCGTTCGCACCCGAAATAGTCAAAGATGGAATTGTAATACCGGAAGCTGCCGTCACTGATGATGGATTGGTAACTGCTGCAGCTAAAGTGGCTAAGGCAGTTATACTTGGATCGTATTGAACAGCCAGAAACGCGCTTCCGCCACCCATCGAATGACCCATTACAGCCGATTGCTGACTAATGGAATTATAAAAAGTTGATGATGCATTTAATCCCTCCGATTTCATCGCACCTACAACAAAGGCTAAATCCTTACCAAAATCAGTGTGTGAAGGAGATATCGAACCTTCTGTCTTTGGAAAAACCAGGATAAATCCTTCTGGAACAATTGCATTCCAAACTACATTGTAAGCATCATATGTCATCAAGAATCCATGACCGAAAACTAGTACGGGAAAACTTCCAGCAGCAATAGGTACATTATCTCCATCGGTATTAGAAGGATAATAAATTTCGGCAGGAATACTTCTATTGGAACGAGATGGATCGGTAAAGCTGAGTTGTCGATGCCCCACTGAATATACTTGAGCATTGATACTAAATGACAATAAGAATAGGATGCCTGATAAAAGTGTTTTCATAAAATCTGTTTTCAGACCGAATAAACGCTTTAAGAAAAGCCTTTTTTTTCACGTATTTGATAGGAATTCCTGTCATGACCATTTCGGGAGATTAGTTCGCCCAAAAAGCCAGCTAAAAACAATTGTGTACCAATTACCATAAAGAAAAGCCCAAAATAGAAAATGGGTCTTTCGGTCATTTTGTAAGCCTGTAAAGCAAACTTCGCATACGTTAAATAAGCAGCTAAAATAAAGCCTATTAGAAAGCTAAGCGTGCCGAGTAAACCGAATAGATGCATGGGGCGTTTACCAAAGCGAGAAACGAACGTAATGCTAAGTAAATCAAGGAATCCATTAACAAATCGTTCCCAACCAAACTTAGTTGTTCCGTATTTTCTAGCTCGGTGTTGTACTACTTTTTCCCCTATTTTTTTAAAACCAGCCCATTTTGCGAGTACTGGTATATATCGATGCATTTCACCATATACCTCAATACTCTTAACTACTTCACCTTTGTATGACTTCAACCCACAATTAAAATCATGCAAGTATATTCCACTCATTCTACGGGCTGCCCAATTGAATAGCTTAGTAGGAAAAGTTTTAGTTATTGGGTCAAACCGTTTTTGTTTCCATCCACTCACTAAATCAAAACCTTCCTCTGTAATCATTCGATAGAGTTGCGGAATTTCATCCGGGCTGTCTTGTAAATCAGCGTCCATAGTAATGACAACCTTTCCAGAACAAGCGTCAAATCCAACGTTAAGAGCACCTGATTTACCGTAATTTCTTCTAAAACGAATCCCCTTAATATGTGAATCTTCAGATTGTAATTTCGAGATTACATCCCAAGAAGAATCACTACTTCCATCATCTACTAAAATAACTTCCCACGAAAAATTGTTTTCCTGCATCACCTTGGCAATCCAAGAACAAAGTTCAGGAAGAGATTCTTCTTCGTTATAAAGGGGAACTACAACCGAAATATCGATCATCAGAGTGTGTCGTTATCGAAAGAAGTGCTAGCATCTTCTTTTTTTAGAAATACTGAAAGTACCAAACTAAAAACAAGCCCCATGAAAGCATAACCAACTATAGACATGATAGAAATTGCAAGCGGAGTAAAGAAACTACGATTCATTTCCATGGCCATTTCCAACTGATCAGGTGGGAGATTTTGTTCTTCCAT
>JBIKOC010000340.1:0-3081 GCA_044358335.1 Flavobacteriales bacterium
GCCCGTTTTTCCGGTGGCTTATATAGTGATATTGGTTTCGCAGGATATTGGTGGAGTTCCACAGAATACGCACCTGAATTTGCTTTTGGGCGTATTTTATTTTTTGACAGTGGTGTTATTAACCAAAACGGTAGTGCTGGTCAAGCTGGTTATTCGGTTCGATGTATGAGAGATTAATTTACAGTGAATTATTAATCATTTATTAGGATGGAGGAATTCGATTTTAATAAAAGAAGGCGATAATGAATTATAGATTTTATCAGTTAAGTTGAACGATCAACCCTCTATAAATACGCATCAGCAATGCCATGTATTTTCGGCAGTTTGAGACATTCGTTTCCTTACTTAATTCAACGAATTAAATCACCATCTCCGGCACATCGCCATCAATCACCAATTTACCAGCAGTCGCTTTTATAATATCATCTACCGAAACTCCAGGAGCGCGTTCGAGTAAGCGAAATCCGCCTTCGGGAAGAACATCGAGTACAGCTAATTCAGTCACAATTTTCTTTACGCAACGGATGCCCGTGAGCGGTAATTCGCATGCAGGAAGTAGCTTCGATTCGCCCGCTTTGTTGACGTGCTGCATGGCTACAATGATGTTTTTGGCAGATGCCACTAAATCCATTGCGCCGCCCATTCCTTTGACCATTTTTCCAGGAATTTTCCAGTTTGCGATATCGCCGTTTTCGGAAACTTCCATGGCGCCCAAAATGGTTAAGTCCACTTTACCCGCGCGAATCATCCCAAACGACAATGCCGAATCGAAGAACGAAGAGCCATCTACCGTTGTAATGGTTTGCTTTCCGGCATTAATCAAATCAGGATCTTCTTCGCCATCAATCGGAAATGGTCCAATGCCCAACAAGCCGTTTTCGCTTTGCAGCACTACGTTCATGCCTTGTGGAATGTAGTTCGCCACCAAAGTGGGAATACCAATTCCAAGATTTACATAATATCCGTCTTTGATTTCGCGTGCAATGCGTTTGGCAATTCCGTTTTTGTCGAGCATGTTGATTAATCCTTGCGTTCGTAAGCGACTACGTGCAGCGCATCCACCTTAACGGGTTGCGGAATCTGTTCGCGTAGCCAAAAATAGACATTTAGCTGGTCGTCTGTATTGCGTATTACAGGCGATAAATAATCGGTTTCAATGGTGTTCCATTGTCCGGGTAGGAGTCCGGTTTTCTTGTCTAAATCCACACCTACCCAACGATAAGCTTTGTTGTTATGGTTAAACATCATCACCAAACTCAATGGTATGCGCGTATTGGTATCAGGAATAAATACGCGTCCGCTGATGTGCAACCAAACGTGATCTTTCTTGCTTAATCCACTGTACGGCATTTTAATTCCCGGACTAAATTGATGGCTACTGTCCATCGTGTAAGAGAACTTCCCATCTGCAGCAAGAGAATCTTCCGCCAATCCTTCTTCGTGTTCGAATGATTCCAACAATTCAACGGTTTTATGATAATCGCCTTTGTTGTTGAAAGGTTGATTTTGATCATTATCCATCAAGAGCAAGCTCTCGAAATTTTCTATTGGATGTGTTTTTCCTAATCCTGCCGACCAAGCCGCAAAGGTCATTCGGGAAGGATGTATGATGCCTTTATCGAACTGCCAAGCTTGAAACAGATTGAGCAACACACAAGCGGCAACGCCAGCCACGACAAGACTTTTTTTCCATAAGGTATTCTGTAATGCTTGAGAAAGCAGTGCTGCTAATGGAAGTGCCATGAGCGGATAGCTGTCCATCAATGCTCGTTGACTAAAACTTCCGGCATACCACCAACAGGTCCAACTCGAAACGATGTATAGGTTGAGTAGAAAGAACAGCAATACGGCAGGGAAGATTTTAGGAGATTGTTTCCGAAGCGCCCAAAATCCGAATACGGCAAACAGCATCAAGGGCGTATAAATAAACCAGCCTTTTCTAAAGCTAAACAGCACTTGAGCCGTATAGGGCGTTAGGAAATCGAGTCCTTCGCCGGGATTATCGTAAGAATAATAGAGCCAATCGCCACTAATGCGTTTCCAGTAAAGTAGCTGTGGAAAGCCAGCAATGAATGTTGCCATCACAAGCAAGAGTAAATGCACACGGTATTGACTCCAAACGTTCGTTATTTTGGACTTAAGAGCAGAAATGCCATCTACATTCCACTGAAGCGGAATTAAGCCAAATACAAGATTGCTTGGGCGGATAAGTGCTGCAAAGCCAATGATTGCTCCAATAGCGATTGCCGTTTTTTTACTAGGCGATTCATGCCAACGGATGGTTTGCCAGAGCAATAGAGCCAGTAAGGTAAAACCAGGTCCGTGCGTCATTCCCGGCGATTCACCAATGAGCACGTAATTCGTTCCAAATGAAATGAGCAGAATCGTGATGGCTGCAATCGTGTCGGAGTGGAAGTTCAGCAAGACTTTCCGCAGAAAAGGAAATCCTAAGAATACAACCAACAAATGGGTAAGCACCAATGCCAGTTGATAGGGTTTAGAGAAGCCATCAGCAGGATAACCTAGAGAAGGAGCTAATTGATGCGCAATGAAAAAACCGGGCGCATAAATAAAGGCCATTCCCGAAGAATACTTGATGAGCTGTTTTCCATCAGGCCCGGGCACTAATTGGTAAAAGGATGTGGTGTTTTTATAGGTGGAGTTGATTTTCTCCATCCATTCCATGTGCTCAAATCCAGGATCATCATAAAGGAAATGAGCTGGTAGATAGAGATAATAACCAAAAACATCCCAGCTAATGGCATTGTGTTGTGGTTTGAGGATGGGATTTAACGCCAGCCACAATCCCACAATCAAGCATGCAATCGCCGAGAGCGGATTTCGGTTAAACAGCTTTTTCATTAAGCGGTGCGCGGACGAACGGTGCGTTGTTCAATACGTTTTTCGTAGCCTTCTCCCTGGAAAATGCGGTGAACATAAATGCCCGGAAGGTGAATGTGGTCCGGATCTAATTCTCCGGCAGGAACCAATTCTTCTACTTCCGCAATGGTGATTTTACCTGCCATCGCCACTAAAGGATTGAAGTTGCGTGAAGTCTTGCGGAAAATCAGGTTTCCATGT
>JBIKOC010000261.1:0-3718 GCA_044358335.1 Flavobacteriales bacterium
TTTTCAATTGAGTAGTAGTAGAATTTGAAATGGCAAGTGTTCCAATTACATTTCCCGCATTGTTTTGTGGAGAAACAGCAAAACCCCATCGTGATATGCCACTTTGTGTAATACTAACAGTAATGGTATAAACAGTTCCTGGAATATATCCTGAAGTTGGAATATCAGAGGTAATCATTCCATCACGAGCAGATGCTGTTCCATTATGGCAATTTGAATTTGCACACGTTTGTCCATCTGCAGGTGAGCCCGAAGCACGCTCTGGCGCTCCACTAGGACTAGAGAAAGTAGAAGTGCTGTCGAGCATTATGGCTAACGCTATAACCCCAATAATGCCGATTGTGAAAATGATTTTTTTCATGGCGTAAAGTTATTTGATTTGGTTCAAAAAGTCGATAACAATGCAAATTTACTTTAAATCAAATCCATTATAAATCCAAGTAAGTATTCGAATTACTTTATAAAAATGAGAACTATATTTGATGCAATGTCTGGCTTAAAATTGCACCCCGATATCCTTTCTTGGATAAGTACTTTTCGTTTAACCAGATTTTACAATCTTATCCTGCTTCGCTTGTCATTCTTTATTTCTAAGCGAATTGGCATTTCGATTCATAGGGGTTTGCCCATGGGTATTTCCATAGAGCCAACAACATCCTGTAATCTAAGATGCCCTGAATGCCCAAGTGGTTTACGTACTTTTTCTAGACCTACAGGCATGCTT
This sequence comes from Flavobacteriales bacterium, assembly GCA_044358335.1. Lineage (GTDB taxonomy): Bacteria > Bacteroidota > Bacteroidia > M30B66 > M30B66 > CALQRR01. The sequence continues at coordinate 725 of JBIKOC010000261.1, forward strand.
CAAAATTCAGATTTTAGCAGATTCTTACATCAATTCGGAAAAAAACTTTGGTCGATTAATTTTTATTTTCAAGGTGAACCATTCCTAAATAAAGAATTATTAGAAATGGTTGGAACAGCTGTTAGTAAAGGCATTTATACAGCAACATCCACTAACGCCCATTATTTTAATGACGAACTAGCTATTAAAACCGTTGAATCAGGATTACACCGGTTGATCGTTTCTTTGGACGGAACTACTCAAGAAACATACAGTCAGTATCGTATTGGTGGAAATCTCGAGAAGGTAATTGATGGTACTCGTCGAGTAATTGCAGCAAAAAAAGCCGCTAGGAGTAGAACTCCACATGTAATCTTTCAGTTTTTGGTAGTCAAACCGAACGAGCACCAAACACTTGATGCGCTTGAATTAGCCAAAGAATTGGGAGTGGATGAAGTGCGTTTTAAAACCGCTCAGGTTTATGAATATGAGAATGGTAATCCATTAATTCCGGATCAGGAGAAATATTCCCGTTATCGGAAAGGCTCGGATGGAAAGTGGAAATTGAAAAATAAATTGGACAATGAATGTTGGCGCATGTGGCAAGGCTGTGTTGTTACTTGGGATGGCTCCATAGTGCCTTGTTGTTTCGATAAAGATGCTCAACACAAATTGGGTAGCTTAAAGCATCAATCGATAAATCAAATTTGGAATAGTTCAGCATACCAAAATTTCCGTTTGGCGATTTTGAAAGATCGTTCAGCAATTGATATTTGCCGGAATTGTAGCGAAGGAACCAAGGTTTGGGCTTGAGTTTATTTAACTCGATCCATTAGTTGATAGGCAAATTTTTCTAATGCCTGAACTTTCGTAGGATTACCATTTACTGATTTCAACGCATCCAAAGCAACATTCAAATGGGAATTCATCTCTTTTTCGGCATCTTCCCGTACTTGGAGGTTTTCGAAAATTCGTGTAACGGCAGCTACTTTTTCTTGAGCTGGAAAAGTTCTTGAACTATACCAGTTTTTCAATTCGACAAGTTCTGCCTGATTGGCTTTTTCAAGTGCCCGTAATTTGAGGTAGGTTTTTTTATTGGACAAGATGTCGCCACCGGCTTGTTTGCCAAATACTGCAGGATCACCAAATACATCTAACACATCATCCTGTAATTGAAAAGCAACACCTAAATGACAACCAAACTCATATAATAGAGCCGCATCCTTTTCATTGGCATTGGCACATAAAGCTCCTATTTGCAAGGACGCTCCTAACAAAACAGCCGTTTTTAATCGAATCATTTTGATGTAATCCGGAAGACTTACATTTTCCTGAGCTTCAAAATTCATATCCCATTGCTGTCCCTCGCAAACATCACCTGCGGCTTGAAAAAAAACTTCTAGTACAGGTGATAAAACATGTGCTGGAGCTTTTGAAATTAATCGGCACGACTCTACAAACATCACATCTCCCGAAAGAATGGCAATGTTGCTATTCCATTTGGTATGAACAGTAGCCTTTCCACGACGTAAGGGAGCTTCGTCCATGATATCGTCGTGGAGCAAAGTAAAATTGTGAAACACCTCAATTCCCAATGCTGGATTGATTGCATCCTCCAAATTTCCTCCAAGCAAATCGGCTCCCATCAAAACTAAAACAGGACGCATACGTTTGCCTCCAAGCGCTAATGTGTAACGAATAGGTTCGTACAGTTCGGCTGGTTCATGAGGAAACTGAATACGCTCTAATGCTTCAGAAATAAGGGATTGGTAGTGTTCGATACCCGTCATTGAAGAATATACGAGGTATTATTTACTACTTGAAGCAAACCTTCTTCAAAACCAACAAGTGGACGATTAATCAGTTTGCTCATTTTTGCTGTATCGGGTTTACGACGAGTCATATCACCTTCTTCTAATGGAGCAACAAAACGAATTTCGGAAGAAGATCCTGTTAATCGGATGATGGTTTTAGCCACATCTACAATAGGAATTTCAATTGTTCCGCCCACATTCACGACATCATTCACATACATGTTTTGATAGAAAGCATTTGAGCATGCTTCGATGTTATCGTCGATGTAGCAGAATGTACGTGTTTGAGAACCATCACCATAAATAGAGATAGGGTCGTTATTAAGCGCGGCACGGATGAATTTAGAGATTACGAAATCCTTGCTTTGTTTAGGTCCAAACGTATTGAAGAAACGGAAAATGGTATATTCTAAGCCAAATTCTTTTTCATATGAACGCAAATATGCTTCACCAACATTCTTTACGATTGCATATGGTAGGCGTGAGTTGAGAGGAGTAGTGTGTTCGTTTTGCGGGAATTCAACTGGCTCACCATAAACTTCAGAAGAAGATGAGAAGTAAACTCGACGAACTCCGGTATTTTTCGACAGTTTCAGAATGTTCTCAATACCAGCAATATCATCTAAAACAGCAACTGGATTTTGAAGTGTTCGGATTACTCCAACTAATGCTGCATAATGGAATACGAAATCGAAACGCCAAGCAAAGAAAACTGCCGAGATATCGCGATAATCGTTCGCATCACATTTAATAAAACGTATGTTGTTATGAATCGAAACAGGTACTTTTGATAATTCTCCTGTACGTAAATTATCAACTACCACCACGAGATTTTCGGGATTGGAAGCAAGTTTTTCGGCGAGGCAGCTACCAATAAATCCAGCTCCTCCTGTTATTAGAATGCGTATCATTTTCCTTTGAGTAGATTAAGTAAATAATCTCCGTAACCACTTTTCTTAAGCGGTTCGGCAAGTTCTTTCAATTGTTGAGCGTTGATGAAATTCATTCTCCAGGCTACTTCTTCAATGCATCCAATATTCAACCCTTGTCGTTCCTGAATTACTTGAACAAATTGTCCCGCTTGCATAAGTGACGCAAACGTTCCGGTATCTAGCCAAGCTGTTCCTCTATCGAGTACACCAACTTTCAACATACCTTGTTCTAAGTACTTTTTATTCACATCAGTAATTTCATATTCCCC
>JBIKOC010000262.1:0-3710 GCA_044358335.1 Flavobacteriales bacterium
GAGCAACATTATTCAACATTTTAGAAAGCTACGGATCCTATCCAGGTAGTGATATGTTGTTAAGTGAATATTTAACAGCTTTCCCTTTAGATTCACGCTTAGAAAAAATAGCCAATGCGCTTACTGGTAATGAATATGGTAGTAGTAACGACCGAATAGGTATGTTAGCTTTAAAAGAAGCAGAATCAGCCTATTCCTCAGGACTAGAAAATTTCAATTTTAAAACAGGATCTTATTGGAATTTATTTGAAACAGCTTTTGCAGATGCGATTAACAAGGTTTCACTTAACGCTCCTGTTACATCTATCGATTATTCGGGAAATCAAGTGCTTGTCAAAACGAATAATGGTACAGAATATCAAGCTGATCGAGTATTAGTTACTGTTCCTTTGGCCATGTTGAAAAATAATAGTATTGGTTTCGTGCCTGCGATTCCAAACAATAAGATTCAGGCAATTTCCAAGATTGATATGGGAATTGGTATTAAAATTACCTTACAATTCACTGCTCCTTTTTGGATAGCAGGTACAAGTTCAATAATTGGAGGAGTTAAAGTCCCTGAGTATTGGATTACCTCGAACGGCAAAGACACTGGTTTTTCCTATATCACCGCTTTCTTGATGGGTTCGTTTGCTGAAGAGCTAGCCCTTTTATCTCAACAACAAGCAGTGCAAGAAATAATTTCTGAATTAGCAGCAATATTTCCAACAGGAGGTGTAACAGGTAAATATACTGGTTCATTTGTATATAAGAACTGGGCCGATGAACCCTATATTGGAGGAGCGTATTCATTTCCATCAATCACAAGTACAGGTCAAAGAGAAATTCTAGCATTACCAATAAATTCGAAAGTGTTTTTTGCTGGCGAAGCAACTAATTACAATGGACATTTAGCTACTGTTCATGGTGCTATGGAATCGGGTTTTAGAGCTGTTAAAGAAATACTTCAAGCATGAAAAAACTTCTAATTTTATCCTGTTTGTGTGGACTTTCTTTCCTTGCATCAGCCCAAAATTATCTGCATCTAAATGGTGGATATTCCATCATGAATCCAAAAGAGTGGAACAAAACAATTGCAACCTATAATTTCACTCGTCCTTGGTTAAAAAATGAGCTTCCAACAATTCATCGGGATTGGTCCTATGGTTTAGGTTATTCGGGAGTTATAGCTCGAGGAATGTTTATATCACCCGAAGCTAATTACTCCAAGTTTACTTCACAATCCACCAACGAAAACATCAACACAACGATTAAACTCAACTGGTTGAGAGGTTCGCTTTATCTCGACTTATATCCACTCGAATTCAATCTCGACAGTGTGGGATCTAAAACGCGTCCTTTTGTAAGAATAGGTGGGGGGGCAACGTGTCTTTTACCACGTATCACTCAAAACGATTCTTTAACAACTGTTGATGATGAATCATATAATCCAGTCATCTGGTCTTACCAACTTTCTGGTGGAATAGGGTGTCGTTTTTTTCTGGCCAAACATATCGACTTAGTTCCAATGGTACTTTATCATTATCAACCGAATGTTAATTTGGAAGACTTTTCCTATGCGCTTCACGGAAGTCGATTACCCGGATTGATTGATGAGCAGAAACTAAGTACTATTCAGTTTTTCTTAACGTTATCTATCCGCCTTGGAAGGAATGAAGAAGAGACACGTTAAACCACAGAGGCATAATCCTTGTACAACCCAATTTCAAAATAAAACACATGAAACGAATATTTGTATTTGCCACGGCTTTACTCTTTAGTGTTGCTGTTTCGGCTCAAACGCCCGAAAGCAAACCTACTATTAAGCCGGCTGCTAATTCAGGGCAGGTGAAATCAACTTCACCAACTAAACAAACGCCGACTAAACAAGTAGCTCCAACAAAAGAAACAAAAACTCAAAAATCGTCACCGACAATTGCACCAAGCAATAAAGTAGCTCCAACAACAACCAAGGATAAGGTTAAAAAAGACGGAACTCCTGATAAACGCTATAAAGAAAATAAAAACTTAAAAAAAGACGGAACACCTGATAAACGTTATAAAGAAAATAAGTCAGACGAAAAACGAAAAGCTGCTACACCAGCCCCGGTTCGTTCTAATGTTCCAGCAAACAAAAAGTAATCGATCAATCAAATTAAAAAGCCCTAAAGATTTTCTTTAGGGCTTTTTAATTTAATAACCTTTATCAATTGCCTGATAAATAGCTTCTTGAATTTCAATTCGGGTAGAAAGAGTATTTATCTTTTTATTTTCTGCATCTGGATAAACACGATTAGATAAAAATACATAAATCAATTTCTGTTCGGGATCAACCCAAGCAATAGTTCCGGTAAATCCTGTATGACCAAAACTCAACGCAGATACACATTTGCATGTTGGTCCTGTTTTACCATAATTCATTTCGGGCTTATCGAAACCTAAACCACGACGATTTTCGTTTTCACAAAATTGACATTTAACAAATTCATCAATGGTGGCTTTTGTTAAATAACGTTTGCCTCCAAATTCTCCCGAATTTAATATCATTTGCATCAATGCTGCTAAATCTCCCGCATCAGCAAAAATACCAGCATGTCCGCCAACTCCTCCCATCATTGCTGCACCTTGATCGTGCACATATCCATGAACTAATTGTTTACGAAATAAATTATCCTGCTCGGTTGGGATAATATCTTCCTTTTTGAATTTATTCAATGGATTATACGTAATTCTCGATAAACCCATTGGTCTGTATAACACACTATCAACGTATGCATCAAGCGTTTTTCCAGTATGATGCTCAATGATGTATTTGAAAAAATAATATCCTAAATCACTGTATTTATATTCTTTGTTTTTATTGATTTCACAAGCGGCAATTTGAGCCAACATCGAATCTGGATAATCATTTCGTATATATAATCCTTCAGCTACTTTGAGACGGAAACTATCACTTGATTCTTTTCTGTAATATTTCTTCCGCATCGTTTCATTCGAAATGGTGCGTGTGTAAAATGGAATCCAAGCAGGCAAACCAGCTTGATGTGCTAATAAATCTCGTAAACGTAAACTTCCTTTATTGGTAACATTTAAGAATGGAATATAATCACCTACAGTTTTATCAATATCAATAAATTTTTCATCCGTTAAACGCATGATAGCCATGGTACTAGCAGCAACTTTTGTGATAGATGCAATATCGTATAAATCGCTATTCTTCACGGGTAAAGAATTCGATTCATAAGTATGTGTCCCAAAAGATTTGTTGTAAAATATCTTTCCTTCTTTGGCAATTAATACCTGACAACCTGGAGTAGCTTTCATTCGAATAGCCAGTCTGGCAATCGAATCAACAGCACGCAAATTTTCAGGACGAATTCCCACTTCATCCGGAATGGTATATTTCATCCGAATAGGAGCAGATGTTTCAATGCCTTTACCTGCTGGATATGCTTTACTTACTGTTACAGGTAATTTCCCACTAGCCTGAATTCCTCCAAAAATTAATTGAGCCGATAATTCTTGTGAAAGCGGATTATCTTCATACGAAACAAGTAATCCATCAGGAGTTGATTTCGTATCTAAACTAGTTAAGCTATACGGATTAGCAAATAAATTTACTACTACTCGTGATTTCTTTTTTATCTCAGCAATCAAATCGCTCAAACCTTTTGTCATTCCAGCACTTTTCGACATCGTATTCTTTGGATTATGAATACCAATAATGACCA
>JBIKOC010000263.1:0-3697 GCA_044358335.1 Flavobacteriales bacterium
CCAGTATTTTCAATTCCAAAACCTTCCACAATTCTTCACCTTCTTCACCTGGTTGTGCAAAACGTGGCGTTTGTAGGGTAGGGGACTTGAAGTGGAAATTCCCCAATCCTCCTCTTCCTCCTTTTACTAAAATCTTTTCTTCTCCTTCTTCGGTAATTTCAAAATGAACTTCACCCGTTTCAGCATCACGTGCTACAGTGCCCAATGGAACTTCGAGAATAATATCTTCTCCATCTTTTCCATGTTTCAATGCTGAACTACCACCTCCACCAGGTTCTGCAATTACATGCTTCCGGTATTTTAAGTGAATCAAAGTCCATACTTGCGTACTTCCTCGTAAAATGATATGGCCTCCACGACCACCATCTCCACCATCTGGACCGCCCTTAGCTGTGTTTTTGTCGCGATGCAAGTGCATGGATCCACCACCACCTTTGCCTGAACGACAGCAAATTTTTACATAATCAACAAAATTAGAATCGGCCACAGTTTTGGTTTTTTTTCGGATTGATGACTCCGAATTTTCGCGAAATTACAATTACACCTTCAATCGGAAGGGATAAAAACAAAAATCCCCGCCCAAACGGCAGGGACTTTTATACTATACTTTCAATTAATGACCAGATAAATAGCTGGCAACTCCATCGTGTGTAGCTTTCATAGCTGTTTCACCACGACGCCAGTTAGCTGGACAAACTTCTCCGTTATCTTCAAAATATTGTAAAGCATCTACCATACGAAGTGCTTCATCCACATTACGACCTAATGGAAGATCATTCACCACTTGGTGACGAACAATTCCATCTTTATCAATAAGGAATAATCCACGGTAAGCGATCATTGGCCCAGTTGAGATCATTTCTCCATCTTCGTTATAATCGTAATCGCCAAATAGAACTCCGAAATTAATCGAAATAGTTTTAGCTGTATCGGCTACTAAAGGATATTTGATTCCTTCAATACCTCCTTTTCCTTTAGGTACTTGAAGCCAACCCCAATGCGATTGTTCCGTATCGGTTGAACAACCAACCACTGCGCAGTTACGTGCTTCAAATTCGGCCAGTTTATCCTGGAAGGCATGTAGCTCGGTAGGACAAACAAATGTGAAATCTTTTGGGTAGAAAAAGAAAACTACGTGTTTGTTTCCTAAGTATTGTTCTAGTGAGAAATCTTCAACGAATTCTCCACCATTAATGACTGCCTGTGCAGAAAAGGCAGGAGCAAGTTTTCCAACAAGTACTGACATGTATATCGGTTTTAAAGTTTTTTAGTGGGGCAAAATTAGTCATTCCCCGCCGAGGAAACACAGGGAATTTGCTTTTGTTCAGCGAATAAGTAAAGCAGTAGCAAACCCTAGCAAAATCGTGATAAGCTTGATGATATTAAAACGGTGATGTTCGTCGCTTTCAAAAAGAATCGTGGTACTGATGTGAAGGAAAATTCCAATTACAACAGCTAATGCATAAAATCCAAACTGACCCGTGAAATCTGATTCGATGGGGAAAAGTGAAACTGCTGTTAATGCTCCTAGAGGTGTCATCAAGGAGAAAATGAAAAGAGCTAGCAAACTTTGACGAATCGTTTTTCCCGACATCAAAAAGAGGGTCATTAGCGAAACAGAAATCGGAATATTATGGAATATAATGGCGGTGAATAAATCGTCACCCGATTTGCCATACATCAAAGGAACACCTTCCACCAATGCATGTATGCATAAGCCTGTCATCAACAACCAAGGCGAGCGCATGACTGGATGGAAATCAGCTTCCTCATGCGAATGACCATGATGGTGATGATGGCTATGTTGGTCGGGTGGATGAATGTGTCCATGTTCAATACCACCTGAGATATAATCTAACAGCAATTGCAGTAAAAATCCACCTAGTATCAACCATCCGCTAACTAATGGGTCTGCGATTCCTTCGTAAACTTCTGGTAAGAGATGAAATAGGCAGAGCGCTAAAATAAAAGCACCACTGTAGGATAAAAGCAACTTGATTGTTTTGCCACTCTTGATTTGAAAAGCTAAAACCAAACTTCCACTGGCGATAACAGAACCTATCAGAATAAATATTTTCCAGAATACACTCATGGCTTACGCAAGCAATAGATTAAACGATCCGAGCTTTCGGGATTAAATGGATCAAGCTGATAATTACCAAAAACGCCCAATATTTCCAAGTCACAGGCTTTAAAATACCGTTCAAATTCTCTAGCCCCTAATAGCATAACCTTCTCCTCAAAATTATATTCTTGCCCTTTATCACTAAAACGGATGGTTTTGATTACTCGCTCATCCCGAATCTCCCGTTCAATCTGAAATGAAATTCCATCAATCTCCTTCTGCTCTTTCTTTATTCCCGAGAACCTTAACTTCTCCACATTCAAAAAATCAATCACCAAAGAACCACCACTCTTTAGTGCATCCGACATGTTTCGAACAACACGAACATTTTCCTCATCTCGATCAAAATATCCAAAGCTGGTAAAAAGGTTGAATACATAATCGTAAGCATTTGTCGCTAACAATTGCCTCATATCATGCACATAGAATCGTAATCCTTCTTCTTCAAAATCTTCTGCATAACGAATGCTTTCAGATGATAAATCAACACCTGTTACATCGTATCCCTTACTATGCAGATAAACTGAATGTCGCCCTCTTCCGCAAGCTAAATCTAACATGCGCGAATCAGCTTCAGGTTTGAGGTAAGAAATCAAATGATCAATTAACTGCGTTGCCTCATTTACATCTCTATGGGTGTATAGGATGTGATAATAAGGCGAGTTAAACCACTCTTTAAACCATTCTGCCGACTGATTGCATTCCATCTTCGGCAAAAGTACAATTTCAACCGGCCTTCACACAGCTATAAAACAGAAAAGGCTGTCATATACTGACAGCCTCTTCTAAAAACTAAAGTTTTGTACTTAGTTTTTCACAAATCGCAAAGTCGAAATGTTTCCTTCGTTTTGGATTCTTAGCGTATAAACTCCTGAATTCAAATCAAATACATCTAAGTTTGAAATTTGTTGATTGAAATTTCCAGTCGAAACAACAGCACCTAATTGATTCACAACTTGGTAAGTTGCATTTTTTGTTGCTCCTCCTAAATTGATACGAAGTGATTCATTTACCGGATTTGGATATAAAACCACTGATGGATTAGAAGTTTCATTTACACCTAAAGTAATTGGAACCAATACCGCATTAATCACGTGTACAACTCCGTTATTTGCAAGAATATCTGCAACTGCAACAACTGCATTGTCAATCGATACTGTCGGACCTGCAATAGTTACAGTTAAATTATCACCATACAAAGTTGGTACTTGTTGACCATTTGTTAATGTACTTGAATAAGCAACACTTCCTACCACATGGTGTAATAGAACATCAGTTAAAAGTCCACTAGGATCAGCTAACAAAGCATCTAATGTAGATTGAGGAACGGCAGCAAATGCAGCATCTGTTGGAGCAAAAACTGTAAATGTTCCTGTTCCATCAAGAGTTGAAGCTAATCCTGCAGAATTAATTGCTGTTTCTAACGTATTGTGAACAGCACTGTTAGAAATAATATCGAAAACAGAACCCAAATCAGGAATCAATACTGCATCAATTACATGGACAACACCATTTGTTGCAACAATATCAGCAACTGTTACTTGTGCATCATTAATAAACACATCTCCATAA
>JBIKOC010000264.1:0-3690 GCA_044358335.1 Flavobacteriales bacterium
ACAGTTATCCGTATTTATTTTGCTTTGCATACCTGGATCAGCCGGATCTCCATCAAACATTTCTGCACATATATCAATACCATCAGCAGCTAAAGAAATATCGTAACTGTCTGTTGCAGAACACATAGCAAATAAAAATCCTCCACCAACTGTAAAATCACGAATCTTTTTTGCAACAGCCAATTTCAACTCAGACACTTTATTAAAACCCAGCTTGTGAGCCATTTCCTCAGCACTTTTCTGGTTGTCGATATACCATTTTTGAGTTCGATATGCTGCCCAAAATCGACCATATTGTCCGGTGAAATCCTCGTGATGCAAATGAAGCCAATCGTACAAGGGTAGCTTATCGCTCATAATTTCCTCATCATAAACAACATCATAAGGAATTTCGGCATATGTCAATGCCAATGTTACCGCATCATCCCAAGGTTGCTTATCCTTAGGTGAGTAAACTGCTACTTTGGGTGCTTTTTCGAGCTTAACCGCATCCATATTAACTTCTGGTGCTGCAATTTCAAGTAGAATTGCATTAGCCTGTGCATCAGCAATCATTTGATAACTAACACCTCTTATAATGCATTCGTTTTCAACCGCTTTAGAATTCCCAACTAAAAAACTACCGCCACGATAATTAACTAGCCAATGCAATTCCAATTCATGTTGCAAAATCCAATAAGCAATGCCGTATGATTTTAAATGATTCTGCTGACTTTGATCCATCGGAATAAGGATCGACGCAGATTTCAAATTTTGGTTCCCCAAACTCAAAACCAACAAAAGCAACAATACGATTCGTTTCATAAGTAAGCAACGTGAATTGTTGAACGGTATTTTTTCTTAAGTGTTCTAAAATGAATGAGAATTTGAGAATTGTTTTGGCGTATCCGTATAAAAGTTTCGCTTTGCTTCACTTTAATCCGGTCGCGTTTTTCGCTTCAAGTCCTACTTCGTATTTGGATTCACTTATCAATTTATTTAAATTTTAGCTTCGACCAATATACAAGCATTTTCACTCAGTCCGGGCAATCCGCTTCAACCGCTTACGCAGCATTACAAGTCAAAACAAGCTAACTACTTAAAAAGGAACATTATCAGGATCCCAATTGTCCTTATTACCTGAAGCTGTATTCATTTTAGAACCCACTGTTATTGTTTCCTGAACTGAACTATCAAAGTTTACATTAGGCATCAAACTCGATGGACGCATATTCGAATTAAGTGAATTCGTTCCTTCCATATCAGTAAACTTGGCAAGATGTCCAATGTATTTAAGTGGCACAACTCCTAATGCTCCATTACGGTGTTTCGCAATGTGAATTTCTGCTAAACCATTAGTTGGACTACCATCTTCATTCTCTGTAATATTATAATACTCTGGACGATAGATGAACATAACCATATCTGCATCCTGCTCAATAGCTCCCGATTCACGTAAATCGCTCAATTGAGGTACTTTCGTTCCACCACGTTGCTCCACATTACGACTTAACTGAGATAGAGCTATAACAGGTATCTCTAATTCTTTAGCAATTCCTTTTAATGACCTCGAAATTTGCGATATCTCTTGCTCTCGATTTCCTCCACCACGATTATCACCACCAGCAGTCATCAATTGCAAATAATCGATAATGATCATTTGAATATCGTGGTTGGCTTTCAATCTTCTAGCTTTTGCACGCAACTCAAATATAGATAGGGCAGGGGTGTCGTCTATAAATAGTGGAGCTTCGGTTAATTCACGAATTTTAGAATCTAACTGATGCCATTCGTGTTGTTGTAAATCACCTTTTTTAAGTTTCTCACCAGGTAATTCAGCTTCTCCCGAAATCAAACGCATAACCAATTGAACACTAGACATCTCCAAAGAGAAAACTGCAATAGGACGTTTATAATCGACTGCTGCATTTCGTGCTAGTGATAATACGAATGCAGTCTTACCCATACCTGGACGAGCAGCTAGAATGACTAAATCGGATTTTTGCCACCCAGCCGTAAAACGATCTAATGCCAAGAATCCAGAAGGAATACCACTTAAACCATCTTGTTGTTGCCCGGCTTTTTCAATTTGCTTTTTAGCTTCCGTAATGAGTTCACTCATTTTAGAGAAGTTCTTCTTGATGTTACCTTCTGCAACAGCAAATAAGTTCTTCTCAGCTTTATCTAACAATTCAAGAGCATCAGTACTTTCCTCGTATGCATCTTTGATTATATCACTCGAAACACGAATCAACTCGCGCTGAATCTGTTTCTGATTTAAGATACGTGTATGATATTCAATGTTTGCTGTGGATGCGACTCGATTTGTTAAAGAAGTTATATAAGGAACTCCTCCAACCATATCCAACTCTCCACGTTTCTTCAATTCTTGAACAACTGTTAACATATCAACAGGTTTCGAAGAAGCAAACAATTCGAAAATTGCCCCGAATATTCGTTGATGCTCATCTCGGTAAAATGTCTCAGGCTTTAACGAATCAATTACGTTAGCTAACGAATCCCGATCTAACATCAAAGCACCTAAAACAGCTTCTTCCACATCCACAGCTTGTGGTGGTAACTTTCCTATTCCTGCATCATATGGATTAACATTGATACCGGTATAAATCCGTTTTTTTCTATCAGAATTTGTTTGTGGAGTGTTATCTTTCATCGGATGACAAATATACCATTCATCAACCTCTTAACAGAGATTGTTTATAAATCATTATTGCATTTTTCTGATTGATTGAATTTTGAAATTTATGTTGAAATTCAACTGCTTACGTATGTGCTTTTGTACTTGTCTTATTCGTTGAAGTATTTCAGACTCAAATTTCCGTCCCTAAGTTCAGCATATGAACACCAATGAAACCAATCACCCAAATTAACATAGCGACTTTCTTTCCCAACTTGAAGATCAAGTGGTAAATGGCGATGTCCAAAAATGAAATAATTCAAATCTGGTTGTTGTTGTAGCTGTTCTTTGGAAAATATCAGTAACCACTCATTATCTTCTCCTAGAAATTCTTCCTTCTCTGGATTAGCTGAACGACTTTTTCTTGACCAATAATCGGCTAGACCAATTCCAAAATTTGGATGTAATCGAGCAAACAACCATTGACAAACTTTGCTGGCAAATACCTTCTTAATAATTTTGTATCCATAATCTCCAGGACCAAGTCCATCGCCATGTCCCAGGAATAACTTTTTACCCTGTAATTCAGTAATTTCAGGTTTACGATGAATGATCAGACCAAGTTCTTTTTCTAAATAACCAAAGGCCCACATGTCGTGATTCCCGGTAAATAAATGAATCTCAATTCCAGAATCAGTCAATTGAGCCAACTTACCTAGAATTCGGGTGAAATATTTTGGAACACTGTATTTGTATTCAAACCAAAAGTCAAATACATCACCCATTAAATAAATTCGCTCAGCATCTTCAGCAATCATATCAAGCCAGCGAATAATCTTCTTCTCCCTTTCCAAACTTCGCGTATGGTCAGGAATACCTAAATGAAAATCACTGGCAAAATAGACTGCCTTTCCCATATCAAATGTTCGCTTTTCTTAACGCTTGTATAGGATTGAGCGCTCTCAAATTAACTACGAAACGAATTCGCTCACCAAAATTTACCTTATTCAAATCCAATGTGCTTTGGATTTTATTGGAAATGAGCAATGGAATATAAATCTCGAAGTTATCTG
>JBIKOC010000265.1:0-3685 GCA_044358335.1 Flavobacteriales bacterium
CTTATCAAGTACAATCCGGGGAAGAACATTCGTTTTCAATTAGCTAATGGGGAAGTATTATTAGCCAATTTTAACGGAAAGAGCGCTGGAAAATGTCAGGTAACGTTACAACATACTAAATTAGCCGACTCAGATAAGTCAGAAGAAGCACGTTCGTTTTGGAAAGAGCGTTTGCAAATGCTGGCCGATTTGTTTACCGGCAATGATAAAAGCTAAATCAATAACCAAATCTTTTGGCGAACTACAAGTTCTTAAAGGAGTAGATCTTGAAATTGAACGGGGAGAAGTTGTCTCAATAGTTGGTGCTTCTGGTGCTGGCAAGACAACTTTTCTCCAAATTTTGGGTACCCTAGAACGCCCCGACGGAGGAGAATTAGATTTTGATGGGGAAAAGCCGACTTTATTAAATGATCGGAAATTATCTGCTTTTCGAAACCAGCAGATTGGATTCATATTCCAGTTTCACCAACTATTACCTGAATTTTCATCTTTAGAGAATGTGATGATACCGGGAATGATTGCTGGTACATCTCGGTTGGAATTAGAAAAAAGAGCTAAAGAATTATTGGATCAATTGGGCTTGATTGATCGTATTCATGCTAAACCATCTACCCTTTCTGGAGGTGAGCAACAACGTGTTGCCGTAGCGCGTGCATTAATGAATAAACCTAAGTTGTTATTAGCTGACGAACCAAGTGGAAATCTAGATTCGAAAAATGCTCGTGAACTACACGAATTATTTTTTCAATTACGGAAAGATCTCGGTCAAACCATTGTTATAGTTACCCATAATGAAGATTTGGCTCGAATGGCCGATCGTAGGTTGGTCATGATTGATGGCCGTTTTCAACAAGAAAGTTGATAACTATTTCAGGGATTTCTGGATGTGCCAAAAAATTCGTGGCACTTTTCTAAGCTATGATAAAACAGACTCGTGTAATATTGTGATTCGTTCCGGGCTTCGAATTAATCATAATATGATGTATGTCAACAGCCCAAATTCAAGAAACAGCAGAAACGGTTCTGCAACATTATTTCGGGTATCCCGAATTTAGACCTCTTCAAAAGGAGATAATTTCTCAGGTATTAAATAATGCTGATTGTTTGGTTTTAATGCCAACAGGCGGAGGTAAATCTGTATGTTTTCAGGTGCCCGCTTTGATGAAGAAAGGAACAGCTTTGGTTATTTCGCCTTTATTGTCGTTGATGAAAGACCAAGTTGATGCTTTGAAGGCCAATGGTATTCAAGCCGCCACGTGGAATAGTGGAACTTCAACCGAAGATGAGTTTGACATAATTGAATCCTGCAAAAACGGGAAACTCAAATTGCTATATATTTCTCCAGAACGTTTGCAAGTGCTGAAGAACAGCTTTATGTTGGATATACACTGGTCATTATTTGCCGTGGATGAAGCTCATTGTATTTCCAGTTGGGGACATGATTTTCGTCCGGAGTACACTCGATTAAATGGTTTGAAAGAATTATTTCCAGATGTACCAATAATAGCCCTTACTGCCACGGCCGATTTAAGCACACGAAAAGACATTGATGAGCAATTAAGACTTCGCAACGCTAGACAGTTTATCGCTTCATTCGATCGACCTAATTTATCTTTAGATGTTCGAGGAGATATGTCAAAAGACATTCAGGATAGGGAAATTATAACTTTCATTCGAAAACGTAGAAATCAATGTGGAATCATTTATTGCAGTAGTCGTAAGAAAACAGAGATGTTATCGCATTTCCTGAATAGCCAAGGTATTCGAAGTGAACATTATCATGCAGGCATGGTGTATCCCGATCGAGTGCGTGTTCAGGATAATTTTCTGTATGATAGAACTCATGTGATTTGCGCAACGATTGCGTTTGGGATGGGCATTGATAAATCGGATGTACGTTATGTAATACACTACAACTTACCCCGAAGTGTGGAAAGTTATTATCAAGAAATCGGTCGAGCAGGACGTGATGGTTTACCAGCTGAAACGCTTTTGTATTACCATCATTCCGATTTCCGATTACAACGCAAGTATGCTTTAGAAAGCGGACAAGTTGAGTTGAATTTGGAGAAGTTGAGATTATTGAAGCATTACACCGAAGGAAAAGCCTGTCGTAGAAAAGCTTTGTTGAATTACTTTCATGAAGAGTATCCTAGAGAATGTGGCAATTGTGATCGATGTCGCAGCAAGAATACGAATCAGCAAGTTGCTGAATCAGAAGTTAAACTACCCAATCAGCAGGGATTGCTCGAACATTTAAGACAAGTTAGATTTCAACTAGCTCGACAAGAGAAGTTACCTGCTTACATTATTTTCCATGAAAGTACCTTGAAGGATATGTCGGAATTACGTCCGGATCAATTGCCAAGAATGTGTCAGGTACATGGTATGAGTGAAAATAAATTCCGGAAATACGGCAAGTTTTTTTTCTTGGAGATGGCCTTATGGTATCGCAATCAGGGATATAGTTTGCCAAACGAAAGTATGCTACAAACTTGGCTTTTGTTGAGAGAAGGTAAATCTCCGCTGGAAGTCGCGGCAAAACGAGCACTCAGTTTAAGTACAATTTATCAGCATGCAGGAATCTTAATCCAATCTGAGTATCCGCTAGAGCAGGAATCTTTCCTGAGTTCCGAAAAACATAAGCAAATTGAATCAGCTATTGCGGAACTTGGTTATACTGGAAAGCGAAAACCGATTGTGGATTACTTTGATGGAGCCTTAAGCTATCACGAGTTTTCATTTTATCTCGACACCCAAAAACTGCTTAATGTATGATGGTCATTTCGTTTACTAGATGCGTAGCTCCAGCAAATTTGTCAATGATGAATAATGTGTAACGAATATCAGCTGTGATGTTTCGAACTTGGTTGATATCGTAATACACATCACTCATAGTTCCTTCCCAGTTTCGATCGAAATTCGTTCCAATGAGTTGCCCTTTTGCATTAAAAACCGGACTACCCGAGTTTCCTCCAGTGGTATGATTGGATGCCGCAAAACAGGTGTGTAATTGCCCGTCTTTATCGGCATAAGGACCAAAATCTTTCTTTTGAATTAGATCCTTTAGTCTTTCAGGAATACTGTAATCGACCACTCCCGAATTGCTTTTCTGGAGTAGTCCATCGGCAGTGGTAAACCAAGTATAGGTTACTCCATCAGCAGGAGAATAGCCTTCGGTTTTTCCATATGCAACACGAAGTGATTGGTTGGCATCTGGATAATAACGTTTTTCAGGAATGACTTCCCGTTGAGCCTTCACGTAAAGTCGATTCATAGGTATAAGTCGGGCCATTACCGAATTGTAATTTTTCATTACCACATTCCGATATTGATCAAAGAAGAAAATGGCGAGTTTGTAAGCAATATCACCTTTCAATCTAGCTATATCTGCAGAATCTGGATTTTCGAGCATTTTCGAAACAGCTTGTTCGTCATCTAAGAAGCTGGAATCAAATACAATTGTAGTTAACACTTCCACATCGTTAGGTGAAGCTTGAGCTGAAAGACCAGCAATAAAATCGGGAGAGACCGGATTAACTGATTTGCTGTAATAACTTTTCAGCATGGCAGTCATGATTTCACGGTCGAGCGGGGAATAGTAGTCTTTGAAGAATTCGGCAACCCGTTTCTTTTGATTAGCAAGCATTTCTTTTCCTTTCTCAGATTTCCAATCCACATTTCC
>JBIKOC010000266.1:0-3684 GCA_044358335.1 Flavobacteriales bacterium
AGAACCTAAAAGTTGTGCTCCATTTCCCGAGCAATTTGCAGAACCATTACCTGGATTTGCAAGGGGTAAAGGATTTACGTTAACAATAACTTGATCGCTCGCCACACAACCATCGGCAGAAGTTCCAGTAACGGTATAGGTAGTTGTGTTGCTGGGGTTAGCAACAGGGTTATCAATAGTTGTTGATGTCAAATCTAATGCAGGACTCCAAGTATACGTTGCAGCACCAGTAGCGAGCAGATTCGTTTGTCCACCTACACAATAAGTAGCATCATTACCAGCATAAACTGCAGGTAATGGATTTACAGTAACGGTAAAATTAGCAGTAGCAGCACAAGCAGAACTACTAGCGGGCGAAGTTACTATATATGTTGTTGTTGATGTTGGAGTTGCGACAACTGTGCTTCCTGTGGATGCTGATAAAGATGTGGTTGGGGTCCAATTGTAAGTAGACCCTCCTGAAACTGAAATAGTAGATGTTCCGCCAGGGCAAATTTCGTCTACTGTGCCTGAGATATTTAAAGTAGCAGACGGCAGAGCATTTACAGTGATAGTTCCTGTTCCTTGACAACCGATTGCATTTGTTCCAGTAACTGTAAAAGTGGTGTTACCGGCAATGGTAGCTGTTGCAGGATTTATTGTAGCATTAGTAAAGGATGTTGCAGGAGACCAAGAGTAGGTAAGATTGGTTCCCCCGGTAGCTGTCAAAGTGAATGGAGATCCAGCACAAACTGGATTTTGAGATGCGGTAACACTTAAACTAATGGGAGGAATTACAGTAATAGTAACAGGAACTCGAGGTGTGGTACAAGGACCGAATGTGGCTTGAACGTAGTAGGTTGTAGTAGTATTAAGGACTGGAGTTGTAAAAGTTGGCCCCAATGCTATTTGAGCCGTGCTTGTAGGATTTAAATACCACCGAATGATTCCTTGAGCTGTTGCTGTGACGCTTGTAGAAGTTCCGGCACAAATTGTTTGACCAGAAACTTGAACATTCGAAGCTGTATTAGAAACAACATTGACATTGTATTCTTCCACTTCTCCAACCTCGAAACCTCCTTGAAGTGCACATGGATTTGAAGGGACAAATGCAAATGCGCTTCTAACTCTCATGCGAGTAGTTCCAATCAATGCAGTTGGAGGAACTTGAATCGTTCCATCAAATACTTGAAAGCCAGATATGCCTGAATTATAAACGTACTCTCCTGCATCGGAATAATCTAAATCCTGATTCCAGTCGATCCAAATTCCGAAACCTTGAGCATAAATATTTCCACATTGCATAGAAACATTAAACGAACAGCCCTGTGTGGCTGTAACAGTCATATTTGGATAATAAATAAAATTGTTTGCCTGCCCATTACAAGCAGTATTATTATTAACGATATTGGTAATTCCGTTACTCGTAGAAAAGTTATTAATGAAATCGGCTGTTGGAGTAAAATTATTTTGAAAACAGGGATAATTGTATTGAGGTGTACAGTATTGTCCATAGCTATTTCCGATGAAGCCCAGAAGCATCATCAAAAACAGTAAAGGCAATTTAATCAAGCGATTAGTAAGCATCGAGTTGCTAAGTTAGCATTTCTGAAGAAAAAACAACAGGTTAAATTGAGATTAATCTTCAGTTCCCTCCATCTTTTTGATTATTTGATTTATTTCCTTTTCGGTTGAGCGGAGTTTTAGTTGACAAATTCCAATTAATTCAGAAGCGCGCTTAACTTTTTCAGCCAAAAAATCTACCGTAACCGCCTCATTTTCTATCGCTAGAGCAATTTCTTTTAATTCGGAAAAAGCTTCTTCATAAGTCAAATTGGTCGCCATTATTTTTTTGTTTTTTAGTAATTGTTACATCGAGTTCAGAACCGTTCAAATATACCTGAACAGAATCTCCTTTTTTGATATTAGTAGCATCGGTTAGTATGCGTCCTTGATCTAAAACTAAAGCAAAACCGCGTTTTAGAGTAGTGGCCGGACTCAATAATTTGAAAACCGTTTTATAGTGTCCCAAATAGTTTTCTTGTTTTTGGGTAAAACGAGTTAAACTAGCCTGCAATTCTTTGGTATAAGATGAAAGATCATGTTTTGCTTTTCCAACAATTAAAGCAGGTCGCGTACTCATTTGTCGAGATAGCAAATTCAGGTTTCGAGCATGGATATATACTAAACCAGTGCTTTGAGAAATAACTTTTTGTCGAGTTGAATTTAGGAATTCAGAATGCTTAGAAATCAATAGTCCTGTTGCCCTTTGAATCTGCTGATTTGTAAGTGCAATTCGTTCCTTTTCTCGAATTAAAACTTGTTGGGAGCGGATGAGGATTTGATGCTGAAACTGTACTATATTTTCCTCAAAATTCCTGTTGTGAGCCAGTATAAATTCAGCAGCTTTTGTTGGTGTTTTTAATGCAGTATGCGCCATCAGATCGCAAACAGAAACATCTTTCTGATGACCTAATCCTGTAATAACAGGAATAGGAAAACGAGCTACAGCACGAGCTAGAGGATAGGCATCAAACATAAGAAAATCGGTTTGAGCACCTCCTCCTCGAACTATAACAACAATATCATATTTTTTTTCCGCCCGGAATATCTCAATAAGCCGATCGACTAGTTGTTTTCCTTGCTCATCGCCTTGAACAAGTGTTTGGAATAATCGGATTTCGAATTGATAGCTAAACGAATTCTCGGTTAAAGTGTGTCGAAAATCTTGAAGACCAGCACTGTTTTCTGATGAAATAACAGCAATGTTTTGAATAACAAAAGGCAAAGGTACTTCTTGATTTCGCGTATGGTAGCGACCTTGAATTAATTTAACCGCATCTGGATTATCAGCCAGAAGTTTTGCTAAGGTTGCTTCACGTTGTTGTTGTAATTGTCCAATGGTGAAGCTTGCATCAATTTTATTCAAGTTAACTTTTAGTCCATGAACTGGATGATAGTTAACCGAAACATTGATTAATACTTGAATTCCATTTTTGAAGACTTGTCCAGTAAGTTGCTCAAAACCTTCTATTTCATATGCTGCTTGAGAAAATGCAACTGCCGAGACTTCCGCTTTAATTTGTCCGGAACCTTCTTCTTTTTCAATTAAATGAAAATAAAACGTGTGCGTTCTCGCGTAATGATTGAGGTTAGAAATTTCTGCAATTACCCAAAATGTTTGTCCGGCAAAACGATCCTCCAGCGTTTGAAGAATCAAAGCTGTAAATTCAGAAAGACGAATTCCGGGTTGGGTTGAGGACATCATTTGGAAATGTGAAAATACATTAAGAGCATAGTCGAAAGACGATTGTTGAAGAATTGTTGCTTAACGAGATTTGCGTTCTTTGTTTTATGAAGTTCAAAGAGAGGTGGTTTATTGTGACTTGGTGGCTGATGATATTCGCTACTCTCCTACCCTTTTTAATACTTGCTTGGTATAATTGGCCAGCATCTGACGATTATTTTGATTGGATGATTTTGCAAGATCAAGGTTTGCTAGATGCTATTCAATCTTATTACCTCAATTGGGGAGGAAGATTTACCAGTTATGTGCTTGTGTTTTTATTGACCCCCCTGCAATGGGGTGAAAATTCTGCCCTATGTTGGTTGACTTACCTGCAATTAGGTATGTTCCTTTGTTTGTGTTTTGGAATAAGTCGAATTTGGGTTAGTACAGGCCAGAATAAAACTCTTCGAGGGCTC
>JBIKOC010000267.1:0-3656 GCA_044358335.1 Flavobacteriales bacterium
GGCCACATGTGATGTATGAGAAGAACAAGCTTGACGTACTTTTTCTAAGGCTTGCTCGTTTCTTCCACTAAGTATCAGAGCAGTATTGGGTTTAGCGAGCTGCAATGCCAAAGCTTCACCAATACCCGATGAGGCGCCTGTAATCCAATAAACTTTGAGAGTCGTTTTATTTTCCACGTAGGGGACGAAATTAGATAATTGCTACAACTCACGAAAGACTGTTAAATCATTCCCGTCAATTATCCACAAATAGGCTTGTTTAAGCCCTAATTTTATCCCATGATGATCATTCGAATTCTACTCATAAATCTAGTGCTGTCGACCTCAATCGTCGCACAAAATCGCATACAAATTCTCCCCAAACCTTTATCGGTAAAGGAAAATCCGGGAGAGTTTAAGCTTAGTTCAGAAACAGAGATTATTCTTTGGGGAGGATCACTAAAGCAGGAAGCAGTTTATTTACGCGATTACCTCAATCAGTATTTTCAGTTAAATCTTAAAATCGATTCTTCGGGAAAATCTAAAGCGAGTTCACGCATTGTTCTTAATTACGATCGATTAGATCATCCTTTTCCGGGAGCTTATAACATGACCGTAAAAAGCGATGAAGTGTATATTGGCGGTGATAATCCAAGTGGCGTTTTTTACTGCATACAAAGTATCATTCAACTTTTGCCAAGCAAGGCGGGAGAAATCCCAGTTATTCCCAATTGTGAAATTCAAGATTCTCCTCGATTTGCATATCGGGGTGTTCACTTAGATGTGAGTCGGCATTTTTTCCCGGTTGAATACATTAAGCGCTATCTAGATTATATCGCCTATCACAAGATGAATGTGTTTCATTGGCATTTGACCGATGATCAAGGTTGGAGGATTGAAATCAAGAAATATCCATTATTGACCGAAGTGGGAGCTTGGCGCGATGGCACACTCATAGGCAAACATCCCGGAAAAGGCTATGATACCATACGCTACGGAGGATTTTACACACAAGAACAAATCAAGGAAGTAGTTGCGTATGCCACATCTCGACACGTGGAAGTGATTCCCGAAATAGAAATGCCTGGGCACAGTATGGCAGCCATTGCAGCCTATCCATTTTTGAGCACGACTCCCGATAAACCTAAGAAAGTAGCAAAAGGCTGGGTTAATTATGGTGATTACGAGTATAATAACGTGCTAAATCCGAGTGATACTACATTTAAATTTCTCGAAAATGTGTTGACAGAAGTAATGGAACTGTTTCCATCGCAATACATTCATATTGGTGGAGATGAATGTTCTAAACGCTGGTGGAAGGAATCGGCATTTTGTCAGAATTTGAAGAAGGAAAAGGGCTTGAAGGATGAAAAAGCCATTCAAAGTTATTTTATCCAACGGGTTGAGAAATTCGTGAATGCGAGAGGTAAATCAATCATTGGATGGAACGAAATTTTACAAGGTGGATTAGCACCCAATGCCACCGTGATGAGTTGGATGGGAACTTCAGGAGGAATAACTGCAGCCAAGAAAAAACATTACGTGGTAATGACTCCAGGTAATGCTTGTTATTTTGATCATCCACAACGGGCGAATGATGATTCTACCGGTTTAGGAAAACCCGTTTTGATTGATAGCGTTTATGCCTATAACCCAATGCCTAAAGTACTTTTACCTGAATTTCAAAAGTACATTCTAGGAGCACAAGCAAACGTTTGGACCGAGTATATTGGCAATACCTCCAAACTAGAATACATGCTCTTTCCTCGATTAGCCGCATTGAGCGAAGTTGTTTGGACACCCCAAAAAGATCGCAGCTTTCCTGAATTTAAAAAACGCTTGGTCAAGCAGAAGGAGCGATACGTGATGTGGGGGATTAATTACAGTAAATGATGAACGATGATTCAATGTGCTGGTGTGCTAGTTTAATGTGCTGGTGTGCTGATATGCTGATGCGCTAGTTAATGTTTTGATGTTTTGGTTGCTTATTGGTGGTGTTCCCTTCGACAGGCTCAGGGAACGGTGAGCGCTGAACCTGTCGTTGCGTGTAAGGGAATCTCCCCGACCCCCGACCCCCGACCCCCGGATTGAAATCCGGGGGGGCGGGAATTAACCTACTAAGATTCATGCTACAGGGGAGCACATATCACCATCAGCCCGCATGTTTGGCGGACAAGCACATAAGCACATCTAAAAAATCCGCTCCCTGAGCTTGTCGAAGGGAGCACATCTCCCCATCAGCACATTAGAAAGCCTGTTTTACAGGCTTTTGTTACCAGAATGTTAACAGCACATCAACACACCAGCACATAAGCACATCAATATTCTTATATTTGCCTCAATGCTACTCATCGGGACACTTCTATTGATACTCTCCTATATGCTGGGATCTATTCCTACGGCGGTGTGGATTGGACAGTGGTTTTATGGGATTGATGTTAGGGAGCATGGGAGTGGAAACGCGGGGGCGACCAATACTTTTCGGGTTTTAGGTAAGCGAGCTGGGGTGCCAGTTTTGTTGATTGATGCGTTGAAAGGGTGGATTTCAGTGATGTTGCCCGTATGGTTTTTAAGTGCAGGTGATTCGCCGGTTTTGTTTGAGAATTTTCGAGTATTGTGTGGGTCGGCAGCTGTGGTGGGACATGTGTTTCCGGTATTTGCGGGGTTTAGAGGCGGAAAAGGAGTAGCTACTTTATTAGGAGTAGCTATCGGAATGCAGCCAGTTGCGGCATTATGCTGTATTGGATTGTTTTTGTTGGTGCTTGGGTTGACCAAATATGTTTCATTAGGCTCTATACTCGCATCGGTGTTCTACGGGATATTCCTTTTGGTTATCGACCGGGTACATCATGATGCTACCATCATTTTTGCGGTGATGATTCCGCTTTTGGTGATTATCACACATACGAAAAACATTCGTCGCTTACTGGAAGGAAACGAAAGTCGCACCTACCTCAATCAACGCAAGCGCAACTAAATATTAGTTTCAATTCATTACTTTTGCCGTAGCAAACTCAATTACTATGATGAACGCTACGCAATTCAATGAGTTAGAAGATTCCGACACCTTATTGCTCGAAGTCGACCAACGTCAGCTTGTCTTGTTTAACGATGAGGTGAACTCCTTTGATGATGTGATTCGCTGGTTGGTAGAAGTCTGCAACCACGAAACCATCCAAGCAGAGCAGTGTGCTTATATCGTTCATTACTCCGGTAAATGTTCGGTTAAAACTGGCACTTGGGAAGATTTACAACCTCGTGCAGTGGCTTTACTCGACCGAGGCTTATCGGTAGAGATCATGTAATCAGGTTTTCGAACTGAATTTCAAGCAATTAACTTTTTTCACATTTTTACTTGCAAACATTACGAAAGACCGTATATTTGCGCCCTCATTATCGGTTCTGTAGCTTAATTGGATAGAGCACCTGACTACGGATCAGGAGGTTCGGGGTTCGACTCCCTGCAGGACCACACTGAATATCAAGCGATTACGAAGGTCAACTTCATAGTCGCTTTTTGCATTTGCATAAAATTTGCATACAGGATTTTTGAGAGCCCAATAATACCAAGGCTTTCAGCGGTTTACCCCCCCCTCATTTAGCCCTCCCACTTCCCCTCTCGATCGAATCCATTCAAGATCTTCTTGCCTTGGACGGTCAGGTTCCTTGGTTCTACC
>JBIKOC010000268.1:0-3654 GCA_044358335.1 Flavobacteriales bacterium
GAACAAGCTATGCGGATGGGAAACTAGAACTTATTTGTAAGTTGAATCGCATTGATGTGATGCGTATTCACCGAGTTGATAGTCTAATAATACCTGATACATTCTCACTCAATTTCAACGACTATTCTCCTTTTCCTGATTCAATCCCAGCCTATAATACTATTCGAAAAATAATCGTGGTTTCCTATCCACTTCAAGCATTTGGGGCATATGAACAAGGTATACTAGTGCGTTGGGGACCAGTTTGCATGGGCAAAAAGGCAACTCCTACACCAATTGGATTATTTCACACAAATTGGAAATCGAAAAAACAAATAAGTACCGAAAACCCAGATTGGATTTTACCTTGGTATTTTAATCTGGTCAATAACACGGGTGTATCTTTCCATCAATTTGATTTACCCGGATTTCCATCTAGCCATTCCTGTATTCGAATGGGAGAAGACGATGCAATGTGGATGTATTCATTTGCCGAACAATGGATTTTAGATTCGAGTGAACGTTCAATTATAGCTTATGGAACACCTGTAGTTATATTTGGAGCGTATGGTTTTGGGAAAGAAAGACCGTGGTACAGAATTTCCCAGAATCCGCAATCGACCAATATTACAACCGATTCATTGACAGGAATTATAAAACCGTTTGAGCCGACTATTTTTGAAAGACAACAGATAAGAGATTCTCTCTCAAAGAAATAAACATTTATTAACCAATAAATTAAACTATGCAACATCTTATTCCCTTCTTCACTATTGGTTTTATAGCCATTATTCACGTTTACATAGTGTGGCTAGAAATGTTTGCATGGACAAGTCGTGGCCCAAAAGTTTTCAGACAATTTCCCAAAGAATTATTTCAACCAACTAAGGCGCTGGCAGGCAATCAAGGTTTATACAATGGTTTTTTAGCAGCCGGATTAATTTGGAGTTTATTAATCGAAAATGCCGAATGGAAAACGAATGTTGCTTATTTCTTTTTGGTATGTGTAGCAATAGCTGGGATATATGGAGCTGCCACAGCTAGTAAGAAAATATTACTAGTACAGTTTATTCCTGCTTTAATTGGAATTGTATCTGTTTGGATTTGCTGGTGATTTTTAAATTCTAATTTTTCAATTTAATGTGACTTATGTTCTTTTAGAAACTTCTTTTCTCCGGCTGGAATGGTTATTTTTAAACGATTCTCTGCAGGTGGAACAGGACAATTATACCCATCACTATAAGCGCAATAAGGATTATAACATTTATTAAAATCAATTTTTACTTGTTGATGTTGAATATCACTGATACTAAAATCAATATATCGTCCGCCTTCGTATGTGGTTTCACCATTTGTAAGGTCGGTAAAAGGTAGAAAAAGATAATTTTTATAAGCCGAATCCTTCATGAGTGTTAAGTTTTGATAAGTACTTAACGTGAAATGTTCGCCTTTGTGGTCAAAATCCAAGGTGCCATATTGGCGATATAATCGAACTTGACCTGAATAAGTTGGTAAATCGAATGGTTTTGAATCTGGAGTTTCAGTGAATTTTGCCGTTAATAACCAAGAATGATCAGGAGCGAAAAAATCAACAAAGGCGGTGTCTTTAGCTGAAAGAGGTGATCTAGGATGGTCGGTAAAATCTGCTTTATAAGCTCGGCGATGCTTCTGAATATCGGCATCATAAATCTCAGTATGACTTTGAGAAAAACTAAAGGTGGTTTGAGCAAATAATAAAAGAAAAATAAAGTATTTCATGAGATTTAGCTTTCATCAAAAATAGCAAATAAATGCTCAGAAATTTTCATTTCCAAGCATTTATGGTTGAGTAAAACCGAATGGTTAAACTGCTATTATTCAGGAGCTAAATGCAATTCAAGCTCGGTATTTTCTTGACGAAGCCACAATTCTTTTTCTTTAAGTTTCAAAATAACATAAGTAGCGTCAACTAAATCATTTTCATAATTTAATTCCAATTTATCATCATTACTTGTGAAATTCCAAGTGCCATTTGTCACATAATCATATTCTAGACTTAGCAGAGTAAAATGAGCTGTTAAACTAGCAGATCCTGATTTTGTTAAAGTAACAATATAACGATCATAACTGGAAGTAACATCCACACCATTATCAAGCGCTTTGTCCATTTTCCATGTATTTGCTATACGTTCGTTGCGCGACACAAAACTTAAAACAGGACCATCTTCATATTTATTACAAGAAGTTAAAGCGAGAAATAATAAAACAGTAAAAAGTATGGCAACTTTAATGGTATTCATGAGTTTTTTTTATTTATGTCCCATCAAACCTCCGAAATATCATCTCGCTGCAGTTATACTCTTATGTCTTAAAGTTGAATAAATCACACATCATTAAATAACAATCGTTCGGATAATTAGAAATACTGCTTGTATATTTGACTATCGATAGAAAAGGCATGACAAATAATGATATTCTGAAAAAGCTTCGAATAGCGCTTCATCTTCGAAATGATCAAATTGTAGAAATTCTTCAATTAGTCAATTTTCGTATGACAGCATCCGAATTAAGTGCCTTTTTCCGTAGTGAGGATCATCCAAATTATAAGAATTGTGGAGATCAGGTTTTACGTAATTTCTTAAACGGTCTTATCATCCACATGCGAGGCCCAATGGATAATAAAGACGACTCTAAGCCAGCAGATTCAAGCGATTCGGAGGATTAATCAGCCATACTCTCCCACCAAAATTCTTGGTAATATTTACCTTCGAGCGGATTTTTCTCTCCAATTTGAGGCAACATTAATTTAAGAGGACGTTCTTTAGCTGCTTGGGTAACGCGTTTTATCGGTTCATCCCAAGCGTGCATCGACAAACTAAATTTTCCCCAATGAACCGGAAATAAATATTCGGTTTTCAAGTCCAAAGCTGCTTGAACTACTTGCTCAGGCATCATGTGAATATACTCCCAGTTCTTGTTGTATTGCCCACATTCAAGAATAGCCAAATCGAATGGACCAAATTGCTTTCCTATTTCTTTAAAGTGCGAATCATATCCGCTATCACCACCTAAAAACAAGCGTTTTCCGGGAGTTTTTAATACATACGAAGTCCAAAGCGAGGATTGACGTTTGAAACCACGACCTGAAAAATGTCGGGCAGGAGTGAAATGTATGCTAAACCCCGGTTCCAGCTCTTCCGATTCGTACCAATTGTGCTCGATAAGTTGGGCATTTTTAAATCCCCAGTGTTCGAGATGTTCACCCACACCAATGGGACAAACTACCTTAGTTGTTCGGGCTTGCAAGGCTTTTACAGTTCGGTAATCGAGATGATCCCAATGATCGTGTGTGATAATTAGGTAATCAGGATTGGGAATGTCGTTAACAGAATACTGATCACTTCCTTTGAAACTACGGGTGGTAGCAGCTATTGGGGAAGCGGTGCCATTTAAAACTGGATCAATCAAGAACTTCTTCCCTCCTACTTGTAAAAAATAGGATGAATGTCCAAACCAAACAATACAATCTTCATCTGCTGGAATGGAAAAAAGATCAATTTTCTGAGATGGAATTGGTAAAGAAGGAACATTCCTCTTGTCCTTATGAAACAGGAATTCGCGCATCACCGAACCATACGTGGCACCTTGAGTAAAATCGGCAGTAGGATTGATATTTTGAAATTTCCCTTTCTGATA
>JBIKOC010000269.1:0-3652 GCA_044358335.1 Flavobacteriales bacterium
TCCCCGGATTGTACTTGATAAGTTGCAAATCATCATGTAAATGAAGCGCTCTTAGGCTTTTTTCGGTGAAGTAACTCTCTAAAACATGAAGTCCTACTGGATACGTTTTGGTTACCGTTATTTCATAACCGTCGGTGTAAATACTTCCAGCTTCTGAAGCTTGTAACATAAAGTATCTAAGACTGATCATTTCTGCATCAGCCTCATCCATCATGTAATTAGTCGATAAGAAGTGAATTAACTTCTGTTTTGAAGGAAGTTGAATTTTTTGGGCACGGATAATGTCCATCCACATTTGCATCGTTTTCCCCAAGATGCGTTGTGAGATTCCGGAAATTTCCTGTGCCGAGATGGTAGATTCTCGGAACATAGATATTGGTGGTTTGTGAA
Source organism: Flavobacteriales bacterium (assembly GCA_044358335.1). Classification (GTDB taxonomy): domain Bacteria; phylum Bacteroidota; class Bacteroidia; order M30B66; family M30B66; genus CALQRR01. The sequence goes on from JBIKOC010000269.1 coordinate 391, forward strand.
ACACTAATGTAGCCCCAAACGAGTGTTGCTATATAATAGTTACACCAAAATAGTATTCACACCTAAATGTTAGCAACTAGGTATTAATACTCAGATAAAAAAAGAGCATCAAATTACTGTTTCATGCTTCATTAAAACGACTACTTTTGCCAGCAAATTCAAGCTCACATGAACATTCACGAGTACCAGGGTAAATCTATTCTTAAACGCTTTGGCGTTGGTATTCAGGAGGGTATAGTTGCCGAAACTCCTGAGGAAGCGGTCGAAGCCGCAAAATTGCTTCAACAACAAACCGGTACAGGTTGGTGGGTTATTAAAGCCCAAATCCATGCAGGTGGTCGCGGTAAAGGTGGTGGAGTGAAATTGGCCAAAAATTTGGACGAAGTTCGTTCGATCTCCGACCAAATTCTCGGAATGACGCTCGTTACTCCTCAAACTGGTCCCGAAGGTAAGTTTGTTCGCAAAATACTCATCGCTCAAGACGTATATTATCCCGGGGCAGAGCCAACTAAAGAGTTCTACATGAGCGTGTTACTTGATCGTCAAACGGGTCGTAACATCATCATTTACACAACAGAAGGTGGTATGGATATCGAAGAAGTTGCTCATAGCACTCCTGAGAAAATCCTAAAAGAAGAAATTGATCCTCGAGTGGGTTTACAAGGTTTCCAAGCAAGAAAAATAGCCTACAACCTCGGACTTTCTGGCGAAGCTAATAAGCAAATGGTGAAGTTTGTTATTTCACTCTATAAAGCTTATGATTCTATTGATGCTTCTCAATTTGAGATTAATCCTGTATTGAAAACGTCCGACAGCAAAATCATCGCTGTAGATGCTAAAGTGAATCTCGATGAAAACGGATTATTCCGCCATCCCGACATTCTCGAAATGCGTGATACAACCGAAGAAGATCCTACGGAAGTTGAAGCTGGTGAACACAACTTAAACTATGTGAAACTCGATGGAAACATTGGTTGCATGGTGAACGGTGCTGGTTTAGCAATGGCTACCATGGATATCATTAAATTAGCAGGTGGTGATCCTGCTAACTTCCTAGATGTAGGTGGAACAGCTGATGCAGCTCGAGTAGAACAAGCTTTCCGTATCATCCTAAAAGATGAAAATGTAAAAGCTATTCTGGTGAATATTTTCGGTGGAATTGTTCGTTGCGACCGCGTTGCCCAAGGTATTGTTGATGCTTACAAAAACATTGGAGAAATTCGTGTTCCAATCATCGTTCGTCTTCAAGGCACTAATGCCGTGGAAGCGAAAAAAATTATTGATGATTCTGGATTACGCGTTAAATCAGCAATCCTTCTTCAAGAAGCTGCCGATAGCGTGAAAGAAGTTCTTTCCTAATCTGTAAATTTTTCCCATAAAGGCGCCCTTGTGCGCCTTTTTTAGTTTCTACTAGGCGATTTCTTTGGTAACTTGCCATTTCAAACCATCACATGAAACGAATTCAATTTTTACTCTTTTTCGGACTTTTACTAAATCTTGTAAATGCCCAGACTAATAACATTCCCGGTGAATTTCTAGTTCAACTTAATGGGAAACATTCTGCAGCTTTAATTGAACGGAATTTGGCTCTCAATCATCCAGAATGGGAGATGAAAGCCTCTCGTCTCTTATCGGCTCGTTTTCATATTTGGCTTTTTACGAGCTTGCCTGGCAATGATGAGGAAAAATTAAACTACCTAATTAAAAACCCGAAAGTAGTTTTAGCTCAACATAATCATCAAGTTCAACTTCGGTCAACCGTTCCCAATGACCCTTCTTTCAACCAGCAATGGGCTTTGAAAAATACTGCTCAATCGGGCGGTACAGCAGGTGCAGATATTCAAGCTGAAGATGCATGGGATATCACTACTGGTGGATTAACTTCTACAGGTGATACCATTGTTGTAGCTGTTATTGATGGTGGATTTCAATTGAATCATCCCGATTTAGTGCAGAATATTTTCGTTAATCGCTTGGAAATTCCTGGGAATTCTATTGATGATGATGGAAATGGATATGTAGATGATGTAAATGGTTGGAATGCTTATAATAACAATGGAACTATTCCATCAGACCAACACGGCACACACGTAGCAGGTATTATTGGAGCAAGAGGCAACAATAATATCGGCATTGCTGGTGTAAACTGGGCTGTTAAAATCCTTCCTATTGCTGGTTCTTCTGGTAATGAAGCAACAGTTGTAGCTGCTTATGCCTATGCTGCCGAAATGCGTATTCGTTACAACGAAACTAACGGTCAAGAAGGTGCTTATGTAGTTTCAACTAATGCCTCATTCGGTGTTGACCAAGGCGATCCTGCTGATTATCCCATTTGGTGTTCATTTTACGACACCCTTGGTACTTATGGAATCTTAAACGCAGGAGCTACGGCTAATGCAAATTTTAACATCGACCAAACAGGTGATATTCCAACAGCTTGTGTTTCTCAATTCCTCATTTCTGTTACGAATTCTACCAATACAGATGTGAAATATAACGGTGCTGGTTATGGTGTTGTTTCTATCGATATCGCATCACCCGGAACAGCAATCTATTCAACAATAACCAATTCGAATTATGCTAATCAAACCGGTACTTCCATGGCAACTCCTCATGTGGCTGGTGCAATCGGTTTAATGTATGCTACTGCTTGCCAGGAACTTATTGATGAATCCAAATCAAATCCAGCGTCTGTTGCTCTTGCCATGCGGACATACTTACTCGACGGGGCAGAACAGCTTTCTTCATTTAATAATCTTGTTGCCGGAAATCGTCGATTAAATCTACTTGGCGCACTTCAACAAGTACAAACCTATATCTGCGATCCAACTGCTCCTCCTTCTGCCAATTTCTCTGCCTCAGCACCTTCTCGTAATGGTTGTCCAGGACTTTCTGTTACATTCCTCAATCAATCAAGTGCGAATGCCAACTCTTATAGCTGGGAATTCCCTGGAGGAAATCCGGCAACTTCTACGGATGAGAATCCTCTTGTAGTTTATAACTCAGTAGGAGTTTTTCCTGTTCAACTAATTGCTTACAATGATTTCGGTTCTGATACCATTCAATTACCAAATTATGTTGATGTGAATACATCAGGTACCCGATTCGTTTTAAATGAAACATTCGATGCTGCTACATTTGCTGAAGCTGGTTGGACAACTGTAAATCCCGACAATGCCAGCACATGGATTGTAGCTTCTGTAGGAGGCTCATCACCCGGAACACAAGCTGCTCAAATTCCAATTTTCGCTAATCAAGCTGC
>JBIKOC010000270.1:0-3643 GCA_044358335.1 Flavobacteriales bacterium
TCGCTCAGAAGAACGTTCCGAATAATCGAAACGAATTAAATCGTTTTTCTGAGCTTTGGAAATAGGAACAGGAGTTAATTTACCTTCTTTCGATTTGTAAATTCCTCCAGGTACATTTTGAGGAAGTTGTCCAGCAGCCTTTAATTGATCGTAATTAGGATGCTTAGGTGTTATAGCTTCATTTTGACCAGTCAAAAGCTGGACTCCTGCGAAAAGCAACGTGATTACACGGAGGATGTTTTTCATGCTTTGTATGGATGATATTCAGTTTTGAAAAATAAGAAAAATAACCACACGCTCAAACATGTGTAATGTATTGTAAGTCAGAAAGATGGATCAAAGTGATTTAACATTAAACATCCTTAAACTTCAGGATTCGATATATTGTCGGCTCATATTTTCAAAATGGCTGTGTGTTTGGGTGAAAATACGAATGTGTTTTTTCTCCACTTAAGGATAGAAATATCGAAAGGATCTAATATTCCTTATTTTTTATTGTTAGACTTATTTCAATTATGATTATATTTCGCTAAAACAAGTAATTGATAATGAGTGATCTGTGAAAATGTATATTAATCTCTAAAAATTTAATTTTTTAAATTAATTAGTTCCTTGACTACAAAACGAAATTCTTTTTTAATGATTCCAAATTGAATAAGATTTTTAATTGCTGGATATATCGACTTATCTAGACGATATGATTCAAATAATGATTTATATAAATAAGCTTGCTTTGTTTTATTAATTTCAAGAAGTTTCTTTACATCAACACCTTTGTTTTCAATCAATCTAGGCAATGATTTTCTAACAATTAATGAAGCCTCCATCATCCTATTTATACTTCTGCTCATACTGCCAGAATGAGTTCGAACTAATGCCATAGAATCTACTTTAGAATCGAACTTGAATTTTACATTCTGAAATGCACATCTACACCAATATTCCCAATCTTCAACTGACTTTAAAGCAACATTGAAATCACCTATTTGATTCAAAACTTCTTTTCGAATTAAAGGAGCATTTACTACAAATAAATTCGCATAAACAAGTTTCTCTAATAACAGGTTGGGTGTATTCGAATCTACAAAACTTATCCATGGTTTATCTTCACCAGAAATAGTATATCTTCTCAATTGAAGATTCTCTGAAGTAAAATAACGCATTTCAGAATAAACAATTCCGAGTGATGGATCTTGTTGGAATATGGCTATTTGGTTTTTAAATTTTTCGGACTCTAAGAAATCATCCGCATCCAAAAGCTGAACAAAAGAACCTTTTGAATGCCTTATTCCAGTATTTCTAGCCGCAGATAATCCTGCATTTTTTTGATATACGTAGCTAAAACGAGCGTCAAGTTGAATCATTTTTTTAGCTACTTCCGAACTGGTGTCAGTAGAACCGTCATCAACTACAATACATTCCCAGTCAGGATAAGTTTGTTTTCTTAAATTATCTAACGTTTCAAAAAGTAAATGCCCATAGTTATAGCAAGGAACAATGACAGAAATTAATGGGCGGGTTTCAACTAACACGTTTTCTATCTCAGTCGTTCGGTATTGCTTTAAGTCGGAACGCCATGTTATAATCAAGATAAATCGAGTCTGGCATTGGGCTTAACAATTTAAATTCTGTACGAAATTGATATTTCTCTTTTTGAATAATATTTACCCATTCATCATTTGGAATAAGCATATCAATTGCCATAAAATGCTCAGTGGCAGAAGGCTCAGAAAAATGAGCAATCTCAACTTCTTTGAATAAATTTTTTGGCGAAGACAAATAAACCGTCATAGAATCAGCAAATCCAAAATGCGTTGCGCCTGAATCAATTAGAACGGTTAATGTAAACGCCTCTACACTTTCAACGCTTTGAGGAGTTGATTTATTAGTTTCGAATTTATCGTAATCTTTAAATGAATATTCTGCACTCATGAAGCTAGCATATTCATTCCCAACAATTGTGTCGGTTAATACAGTATCGTATGCTGATTCCCAAAAGACTTTGTCGTTAGTCTCTAAATTAAAACTAACCAGTTGATCAAGTTTCTTGCATGAAAATGCAGTGATAGCAATCAAAATAGTAAGGGCGTAGGGAATAAAACGCATGGACGAAAGACATTAGGATTTCAAAAATAGCGGATTTTTTGGATTTTCCATCAACGAGTATCAATCTCACGTTGATTCCGCTTGGCAAAACTCTCGTACAATGCCACATTCAAGAGTAATAATAACATGCAATAAGCAAGATCTTCAATGGGTATATTCGAAATTCCTTGAATAAAAATCCGAACACCTGAGTTCTCCGCATCGTTATACATTACAACAGGTTTGGATGTAAGTACGCCGTTAACTATTAAAAATGGAATGAGGCAAAAGAGATAACTCACAAAAAAACGTCCGAGGTATTTTACTCGTTTCACATACGTGAGATACAAGAGTAATATTGCCGGAAGAAAACAAGTATAGGCAGTATACCAACGATCATAGAAAGCAATTGCTGAAATGAGTAAAATCAGACTAACTAACGTGGCTATTATGCGTTGATAAGGACCTAAAAAATCTTTTTTGAAAAAATAAGCCGTCACGAAATATACAAAAAAGCAGCAGTACGGAACAATCAAAAAAAACAACCACTCTTCAAGCGGTAAACTGCCAATGTTAATGCCCAGGGTGAAATCCGGACTAAAGCTCCACACTCCAATTCGAGTGAAAAATTCATCCCAAATGAGGAAAAAACCAGCTGTTAGTAAAATAGCAGGAAACATGTGCTTCCATTTTTTCCATAACTCAATTCTTCGCTCAAAACTTTGTGCAAGTGGATAGGCCAAACTGCCTAACATGAGTGCGAGGTAGAGGAATTTATCGGGCACGTTGTTCTTGAAAGAATTTTCGGGCTACTATCAACATCCCAAACGATTCGGAATGCTCTTTTCCTAAGGTTTTGTGATGCACTTTATGTGCTTTACGAATAGCTCGTAAATACCAATTATCACTGCGTTTAAACCAGTTTAATCGTTGATGAATAAATACCTCATGAACCAAGAAATACGCAAATCCATAAACCGCAATACCGATTCCGATATACAAGCGAAAGTCATTTCCATTCATCATCCCAAACATAATACACAACCAACTAGGAATAGCGAATATCAAAAAGAAGGCATCGTTTCGCTCGAAAATATTCGAATGTGGTTCATGATGATCACGATGCAAAAACCACAAAAATCCATGCATCACAAATTTGTGCGTAGCCCAAGCCATGAACTCCATAAAGAAGAACGTAGCGATAATAATACCCGCATTAATAAGCCAACTCATGGTTCAGATAAAGTGTAAAGTTAAGAAGAAGAATAGCATGGCAATAAATAACCAAGGAGCAACCGGATTGTTTCCTGAATAATATTTATGACCTATCCATTGCAAGGGAAGCGAAACAATAAACCATCCTAAATAATTGCTCATCGGAATAACTCCCGAATGCCAATACCAAAAGCCCAAACGAATAGCAACGGGTTCAATCAAGTAATCCATACCAGTCATGAGTGCTGCTCCCATTATTATTTTCAACCAAATTGGAATTTTAATTCGGGAAATTAAATCAACCGTTATGTAAGCGAGTAAATACCAATTTAGACCAATCACG
>JBIKOC010000010.1:0-12430 GCA_044358335.1 Flavobacteriales bacterium
GTTGATGTAAACGTCAGATCCATTAATAGTTACAGTAACTTTCTCTCCTTGAACAGTAATTACTCTTTGTCCATTCGTTAATCCTGCAGAAAATGCTGCTGCTCCAACTGCGTGGTAAGTTAAGATTTCAGTCAAAGCTGGAAGATCAAGTAATAATGCATCAATTGTTCCTGCTGGTAATGCTGCGAAAGCTGCATCTGTTGGTGCAAAAACTGTGAATGGTCCATCACCTGAAAGTGTTCCCTCTATACCTGCAGCTAATACTGCTGTTTCTAGGGTGTTATGAACTGAACTGTTCACAATCACGTCTACAACTGTTCCAGTTGGAGGTAATAATACCGCATCAATCACATGAACAACTCCGTTTGTAGCTACAATATCAGCTACAGTTACTTTTGCATTGTTAATGTAAACGTTAGAACCATTAATAGTTACAGTAACTTTCTCTCCTTGAACAGTTACAATACGTTGTCCATTAGATAATGTATTAGAAAGTGCATTTGCCCCAACTGCATGGTAAGTTAAGATTTCAGTCAAAGCAGGAAGATCAAGTAATAATGCATCAACTGTTCCTGCTGGTAAAGCTGCAAATGCTGCATCTGTTGGTGCAAAAACTGTAAATGGTCCAGTACCTGATAGGGTTCCATCCAATCCTGCTGCAATCACAGCAGTTTCGAGGGTTGTGTGATCTGGACTGTTGACTATGATATCAACAACCGTTTGTGCCTGCGTCGTAATCGCAAATGAGACAGCAGCAATAAAAGATAAAATTCTTTTCATGATTAATCGTGTGGTTTTATTGGGTTAACATTGCCATACCAAACAAGCATGCCTCAATTTTGTTTAACACATCGACTAAAATATTAAACAAAAAGCGCATCATTAAACCTAAGTGATTGATTATCAAATGGAAAAATTAGAGTCATTGCTTTCAGATTCGAACGACCAACACGAAATATTGGTAAGAACCTATGCTGGTCTCGAAGAAGTTCTCGAAGGAGAAATTCGAAAACTAGGTGGTGCCGATGTCGAACGCATGGTCCGTTCTGTGATCTGTACTGGCGATAAAGGTTTTTTATACAAACTCAATTTGGGTCTTCGAACAGGATTGCGTGTACTAAAGCCAATCAAAAAGTTCCGTTTTCGAACCAACGACGATTTCTACAACGAAATCACAGCTATCGATTGGCCTTCTTTGTTCGATGTCGATAAAACCATGATTTTCGATACGCTTCTTTTTAGCGAGCATTTTACCAATAGCATGTTTGTTTCTCAATTAGCTAAAGATGCTGTTTGCGATCGTTTTCGTAAAGAAGTTGGGCGACGACCTTTTATCGATTCCAAAGAACCGCACATATATATAAGTATGTATGTGCGCGATCAGGAAGTAACCATTTACCTCGATAGTAGTGGTGAAAGTCTACACCGCCGAGGTTACCGGAAAGAACAAGTAAAAGCACCTCTCAGCGAAGTGATGGCGGCAGGAATTCTCCTCATGAGCGGTTGGTCCTATCATTTTCCATTAATCGACCCCATGTGCGGTTCGGGAACATTCTCTATCGAAGCTGCTCTTATTGCCAACAATATTCCTCCCGGAATTTTCCGTTCTGGTTTTTCTTTCGAGCATTGGAAAGATTTCGATGCCGAATTGTTCGAGACGATTCTTACCAGCCTGAACAAAAAAATTACCGAGAATCCGGTCGAGATATTTGCTTCTGATCGAAGTTTTGCAGCTGTCGAATTAGCCAAAGAAAATGCACGCGAAGCTGGCGTCGATGGGGATATACGTTTCGAATCGCTTCCTTTCGAAAAACATAAATCTCCAAGTAAACGCTCGTTCCTCTTCATGAATCCTCCTTACGGTGAGCGTATGCAACCCGAAGATATCGAAGCGCTGTATAGCATGATTGGTAGTACGCTCAAACATACGTATGGCGGTTCCGAAGCTTGGTTATTCACATCAAACCAAGAAGCTCTCAATAAAGTTGGACTTAAACCTTCACGTAAAATCAAACTGTTTAATGGTCCGCTCGAATGCCGTCTCGTTCGGTATGAGATGTACGACGGAAGCAAAAAGGCCAGCAAAAATCCCCCAGCTCAGGCCTGATATTTTTTCTTTTTGGGCGGTGTCCGGGCTATTGTTTCAAGCCTTCTTTGCTTAGTAAACAGCTTTTTATTAATCTGATCTATTCATTTCTAATGGTCATTTGGAAAGGCTTTTCACCCTATCCCTACCGCTTTTAGGTACACGCATTCGAAATGGGTTTTCCGCTATATTGTTGCTTAATCTGAACTCAGTGTCTTGTATACTAATGTTATAAAGCTATTTGCAACCACTCGAAGAAATTGTGAAAAATGTATTTGATTTTTTTTTCATTCTATGCTGTTGAATTCACAGATTCCTGTATTTTTATCCCATCAACATCTTTTTTTAATGAAAACAGGTACTATTAAATTCTTCAACGCAACCAAAGGTTTCGGTTTCGTTAAAATGGACAACTCTGATCAAGAGATTTTTGTTCATGTTACAGGTCTTATTGATCAAGTTAATGAAGGAGATCATGTCTCTTTCGACGTTATCGAAGGCCGCAAAGGTTTGAATGCAATCAACGTGAAAAAGATCTAATCTTCTATCATACTTGAACATCTTTGCCTTGAAAACCTCCGCATTTTGCGGAGGTTTTTTTTTATCATCCATACATACCTGCAATCAATCCGTGCCGTTTGCTGTTTCAATCCCTTTCTCGTTATTTGTATCCGACAGATTCAACCCATATGAAATTCAAATTCCTTTTATTTCTTTCCGTATTTCTTTTTTCCTCTGGTCTCCAAGCTCAACGCTATGCGAATAAAGAAACAGAGAAACTCGATTACCTCCTTTATTTCCTCAACAACAATTACGTCGATACGGTTAATTCTCACCTCATTGTGGAAGAAGGAATTCGTGCTATGCTCAAAGAGCTTGATCCGCATTCCATATACATGACCAAAGAAGAACTCAAGGAAATGGACGAGCCTCTTGTGGGAAATTTCGATGGTGTTGGTATTCAATTCAATATCCTAGAAGATACCATTGTGGTAGTTAACACCATTGTTGGCGGTCCTTCCGAAAAACTCGGAATTCTTGCTGGAGATAAAATCGTGAAAATCGAAGGCGAGAATATGGCGGGCATCAAAATCAAAAACAAAGATGTCATTAGCCGCCTCCGTGGAACCCGTGGTACCATTGTTAAAGTGAGTATATTTCGCAAAGGCGTTAAAAACCTAATCGATTATAGCATCACCCGTGATAAAATTCCACTTACCAGTATCGATGCTACCTACATGGCAGATTCTGAAACGGGATACATAAAATTGAGTCGATTTAGCGCCACTTCAAGTACCGAATTCACCGAAAGCCTCGAAAAACTCAAAGGTAAAGGAATGAAGAACCTTGTCCTTGACCTTACAGGAAATGGTGGTGGCTACCTGCAAACAGCTATCGATATTGCCGATCAATTCTTAACCAACGAAAATTTGGTCGTGTATACACAGGGTAGAACACTTGCTTCAAAAGCACCATATTATTCTACTGCTAAGGGAATGTTCGAAAAAGGGAAACTCATCGTGCTTATCGATGAAGGTTCTGCTTCTGCCTCCGAAATCGTTTCAGGTGCTGTTCAAGATCTCGATCGTGGACTCATCATTGGTCGCCGCTCATTTGGTAAAGGTCTCGTTCAAAATTCCTTTCCTTTTCCTGATGGCTCAGCCATGCGTATGACTACCGCACGATATTACACACCAGCTGGTAGATGTATCCAAAAACCTTACGAAAAAGGTGTTGACGATTACTACGATGATTTAAACAAACGTTTCAAACACGGCGAATTCACCAACCGCGACAGCATCACTTTTGCCGACTCGCTTAAATTCTATACCATTGGTAAACGTCTCGTGTATGGCGGTGGTGGCATCATGCCCGATTTATTCATCCCACTCGATACATCCGAAAATTCGAAATACCTAACCGACGTATATCGCAAAGGAATCTTCAACAAATTCACCTTGAAGTATGTCGATCAAAACCGGGAACAAATCAAAAAACAGTTTCCCGATTTCAAAACCTTCAAAGTTGGATTTACTACAACAGATGCAATCATGAACGAGTTTATCGCAGCTGCAGAAGCCGATGAAATCAAATCTAATCCCGACGATATTAAAACTTCGGGCAACTTCATCCGCCGCCAAATTCGTGCACTTATTGCCAATCAAATTTGGGGTACAAATGAATATTACGAATGCATCAACGAGGGCAATCCAATCTTAAAAGAAGCACTCGAACAAATGAAATCAGAGAACTTCAAGAAGCTTAAACTTCGGTACTAATCAATCCAAAAAAAGGGCGCCAACAGCGCCCTTTTTTATTTTCTCCTTGCTACACTTATCCCATCTCGAATAGGAAGTAAAACCGTCTCAATTCTAGGGTCGTTTATTAACTTATTATTGTACTCAAGTAACAAGCGCGTATCTTCATCATTCGATTTAAGCGGTTCAGTAACTTTCCCGCTCCACAATACATTATCCGATAAAATTATCCCTCCAATACGCATTCGGTCAATTACTAAATCAAAGTAATCCGAGTAACTCGACTTATCTGCATCAATAAACACTAAGTCAAATGTTCCTTCTAATTGAGGAATCAATTCATGCGCATCACCAATCATGGGAATTACTTTTCCAGCTAGGTCTGCTTCCGCAATGTAGCGCTTGACCAATTCGTCACGTTCCGGATTGTTATCAATCGTAATTAATTTCCCATTTTCAGCCAATCCTTCCGCTAAACATAAAGCCGAATAGCCCGTGTAAGTGCCTATTTCAAGAATTAATTCAGGCCTTACTAAATGACTAATCAAACTCAAAAAACGTCCTTGAAGATGTCCGGATAACATTCTCGGTTGCATCACTTTTAAATGCGTTTCCCGATTCAATCGATAGAGTAAATCTGATTCTTTACTACTATGTTCGTTGGCATATTGAGCCAATTTTTCATCAATAAATTCCATACGGGTATTCAATATTTTTGAATGCTTTCAACTATGTTTGAGAATGAAACGAAGATGTGAAAGCAAAGTCTTTCCTATTTTCATTTTCGATTGCCCTTTTCTTCGATCGGTAAACAATACAGTTGGTACTTCCACAATGCTTAATTCAGCCCTGTGCAACTTCAACAGTATTTCAACCTGACAAATAAATCCAGTTTCTTCTAACACTATAATCCCATTCTTGCTTAATGATTCCAGTGCTTTTCGAGAGTATAATCGATAAAAACTGGTGAGTGTTCTAAAGGGCAATCGAAGTAAAAATCGAGTTAATCCGTTTGCAACTTTCGATGCAAATAAGCGAAATAGATTCGTCTTACTAAATCCTCCTCCCGGGTAATAAACAGATGCCAGCACACAATCGTGGTTTTGTAACTGCTTCAACATGGAATCTAATGAAGTAATATCTGCCGTTCCATCACCTTCGAGTGTTAACAAAGCCTCACAATCGGGAAGATGATTCAACACATATTGAAATCCATTTTCAAAAGCTTTACCAGGCCCATGATTTTTTCCATCACCAGTTAAATGTAAAGCGCCTTTCTTCGATTCATTTAACAGCCATTCGTATGTTCCATCGCTTGATCCATCATCACAAAAAACCCAAGTTAATGCTACTTTATCTTGACAATGTGATTTAATAGTTTCAATCAATCCGGGAATATTTTCCAGCTCATTATAAACTGGAACTACAATGGCTAAGTTCATACGTAACCCTTTCCTGATTGCCAGTCAATGGTACGTTTGAGTCCTTCTTCAAGAGAAATACTGGCTTTCCAATTCAATAATTTCTCCGCTTTTGCTGATGAGCCAACTCTCCGCATAACATCTTCATAATCTCCAAACTGAGCATAAGGAATAAACCTAATCTGCGGTTCATCATTTCGTATGCTGTTCCAAACCATCTTAGCAAGATCTACAATGGCTATTTCATCTTCTTCGGATGAGCAAAAATTGAAAATACCATTTTCCAATTCCGATTTATCAACCAAAGCAAGTATTCCACGAATTAAATCATGGATGTAAATAAAGCAGCGCGTTTGTTTTCCATCACCGTGTATTTCTAATTCTTCTCCCAACAGCGCTCTTTCCATAAAAACGGAATGTGGTCCGCCCCACCAGCCTTTTGCTTGTCTCGGACCGTAACATCCAAAAAAGCGCATGATTTGAAAACGCAATCCGAATTCCCGACCTGCTGCAAACATCAATTGCTCCGTATGAAGCTTCGAAGTAGCGTAAGCCCATCGTTTAATGTGTGAGGGGCCAATCAAACAATCACTGCTCTCTATATAGGGAATCGTAGGATTTTTGCCATATACATCACTTGTGGATGCAAATAGTAAACGAACGTTCTTTCTGATGCAGTAATCCAATATAGCATTAGAAACACGAGCATTCTCTTGAAGTGTTTCCCATCCGGAAGAATACCGAGGAATTTTTTGAGATGCAAGGTGTATCACCAAATCAGCCTGAAGAAGATTTAATAATTCCCAATTCCCTGCATCCTCTGAGTGAAATTCAAAATCAGGATGATGAGCTAAAGCATGAATAGAAGCTTCTTCGCCACGGCTCAAATTATCAATACCAATAACTCGATGGCCTTGTTCAATAAGACTTACGCATAAATGCGAGCCAATAAATCCTGCAGCGCCGGTAACGATTATTTTCATGTAAGCACAAAGGTGCTAAAACTTAGCTATCCAATTGATTGTTTTCCTGATTTGCAATTTCGGGATGAAAAAACGCAAAAACCTTTTCGGCACGTGTTCTACCAACCGAATTTTCCATCTGTTCAATACTCAGCTCTTTTATTTTAGAAACTGAACGGAAGTCTAACAGTAGCTTTTCAGCAGAGCTTTTTCCAATTCCATCTATTTCCGAAAGTTCGGTTTTCAATGTGCCATTATCCCGGCGCTTCCGGTGATGCGTTATTCCAAAACGATGCGCTTCGTTTCGTAAGTGTTGAATCAATTTTAAACTCTCACTCTTTTTGTCAATGTATAAGGGTAGTGGATCACCCGGGAAATAGATTTCTTCTAGTCTTTTTGCAATTCCAACAATGCTGATTTTTCCTCGTAATCCAATTTTATCTAAAGCTCCTAAGGCAGCGCCTAATTGCCCCTTTCCTCCATCCACAATTATCAGTTGAGGCAAAGGTTCGTTTTCCTCTAAAAGTCTGCTGTATCGTCGTTCTATAACTTCTGCCATGGTAGCAAAATCGTCCGGTCCAACAACTGTCTTCACATTAAAGTGCCGATATTCTTTTTTACTCGGTCGAGCATCTTTAAAACATACCATTGCTGATACCGGATAAGAACCTTGGAAATTTGAATTGTCAAAACACTCAATATGCTTAGGTAATACAGGCATTCGCAAGTCCTTTTGCAGTTTTTCTAGGATTCGTTTCGTGTGTCGTTCTGGATCAACTAACTCAATTTGTTTGTTCTTCTCTCTTAAGAAATTCAACACATTTCGAGTACTCAAGTCGAGCAATTGCTTCTTATCTCCCCGTTGAGGTATCGTAATCGTCAAGAAATCATCTTCCAAATCGGGCATAATTGGAACAATAATCTCTTTAGCTGTGCTGTTAAATCGTTGGCGCATTTCACCTATACCAATGCTCAACAGTTCTTCCGGAGTTTCCTCCAAGCGTTTTTTTAGCTCAATAGTATGTCCTTGAACAATGCTGCCCTCTAGTACTTTCAGGTAATTTACATATGCGACTTTCTCATCCGTATGAATCGAGAACACATCCACATTGTGAATGTTCGCATTTACAATGGTCGATTTGCTTTTGAATTTCTCGAGCAATTCTAACCGCTCTTTCAATTCATGCGCTTGCTCAAATTCAAATTTACTCGCATGTTCGAGCATTCTTCCACGAATAAGCTGTATCAATTCACCGAGGTTTCCTTTTACTAATTGACGGATTTCCTGAATCGTTTGCATGTAATCCTGCTCCGATTGATATCCTACACAAGGTCCAAGGCAGTTTTTAATGTGGTATTCCAAACACACTTTGAACTTACCATTTTTAATAGCAACAGGTTCAAGGGCAAGATTACAGGTTCGGCGTGTATAAAGAGCTTTGATGAACTCAAGTAAGGTGCGCATTACCTTAACTGATGGGTAAGGACCGTAATATTCGGAACCATCTTTTATCATCCTACGTGTTGGGAACACACGTGGGAATCGCTCTTTTTTGATACAAATCCAAGGATACGTTTTATCGTCCTTTAGTGCCACATTATAGCGTGGCTGATACTTCTTAATTAGGTTGTTTTCAAGCAGCAGAGCATCTAACTCGGTATCAACAACAATCGTTTTGATATCGGCTATTTTCGAAACGAGTACCCGCGTTTTTCCATTGTCATGATGATCTTTGCTGAAATAGGAATACACACGTTTTTTCAGACTCTTGGCCTTTCCAACGTATAGAATTTTCCCTTCCGAATCGTAGTACTGGTATACGCCCGGTTTTTCAGGAAGCGTCTTGAGTATACTTAAAACATGTGCACTAGCATCCATCTTTCAGCTAAATTCCAACAGTATCAATAAGAATAAGACGAAGAATCTTAGCGGCGATATCGATTACGTTTTTTAGGCTCTTTTACAAATTCAGGTGAGGACATACGTCTAGGGCGCTCATCTAGCAATGAAAAATCGAGTTGCTTTTTAACCAAATCGGCACGCTTAACAGTAATGGTAACTTCATCACCCAAGCGATATCGTTTCTTATGATCTTTCCCAATGATTGAATAACTCTCTTCATCAAAGAAGTAGTAATCATCTGGAATATCTCTCAATCGAACTAATCCTTCGCATTTGTTTTCCAGAATCTCTACGAAAATCCCCCATTCGGTAACACCCGAAATCACTCCTCTAAATTCTTCTCCAACTTTATCTTTCAAGAACTCAACTTGCTTGTACTTAACCGAAGCACGTTCAGCATCTGATGCTCGTTTTTCTTGTTCTGATGAGTGTTTGCAACGTGTTTCTAGTTCAGTTTCAGCTTCCCAATTACGGTTATCCATATAAGCATCTAAAAGACGGTGAACCATTACATCTGGATAACGTCGAATAGGGGAGGTGAAGTGAGTATAAAACTTAAAGCCCAATCCATAGTGACCAATGTTCTTGGTCGTATAAATGGCCTTTGCCATAGTCCGTATAGCAAGTGTTTCAATTACGTTTGCTTCTCCTTTTCCTTTCACTTCTTTCATCAAATCGTTCATTTGATGACTAATTTGAGCTTCCGACTGAAACTTAAACTTGTAACCAAACTGAGCTACAAAGCGCGAAAACTCCATGAGTTTTTCAGGGTCTGGTTTGTCGTGAACACGATAGACAAAAGGCTTTCTTGCTGCATTTCGTTTGTCGCTTTCTTTTTTACCCATTTGAGAAATGAACTCAGCCACACTGCGATTTGCTAAAAGCATGAAATCCTCTATCAGTTCATTGGCTTCTTGTTGCACCTTGAAATAAACTCCAAGTGGCTTTCCATCTTTATCTAAACGGAACTTAACTTCAACTTTATCAAATGCAATGGAACCTCTCTGATAACGACGATCTCGCATGATATGGGCAAGGCGGTTAAGCGTAAGGATTTCATCTTTTAGATCACCTTCGCCCGTTTCAATTACTTTTTGAGCTTCTTCGTATGCAAATCTCCTAGTGGAACGAATAATAGTTCTTCCAAACCATTGATTTAAAACCTCAGCCTCATCGTTCAACTCAAATACGGCCGAATAGGTGAGTTTATCTTCATCGGGTCTCAAGGAACAAACACCATTTGATAAATGCTCCGGTAACATGGGCACAACACGATCTACCAAGTATACGGAAGTAGCACGTTTGTATGCTTCTTCATCTAATATAGAACCTGGTTTTACGAAATAGGAAACATCTGCAATGTGAACTCCTACTTCCCAATTCCCATTCGGTAATTTCTGGATTGATAAAGCATCATCAAAATCTTTCGCATCTGCCGGATCTATCGTAAACGTTGTAATTCCTCTAAAATCACGACGTTTTTTTATCTCTTTCTCTGGAATTTCGTTTGGAATCGCATTGGCGGCATCTTCCACTTCTTGAGAAAATTCATACGGCAACTCGAAATCAAGCATGATTGCATGCATTTCGACATTGTTATCCCCAGGTTTACCTAAAACTTTAACGACCGAACCAAATGGATTTTTGGCTTGTTCAGGCCAATCCATCATTTTCACTAAAACTTTATCGCCATCTTTTGCTCCATGTAATTCACCAAGGGGCACAAAAATATCGATTGGCATTTTATTGCTATCGGGAACAACGAATGCAAACTTGGCACTCATCTGAACAATACCAACGAATTGTGTTTTCGAACGTTCTAATATTTCAACGACTTCTCCCTCGAGTTTTTTCCCTTTTCTACGAGCGAATAGGTGAACTCGAACTTTATCCCCGTTTAAAGCATTCAGTAGGTATGTTTCGCGAACATAAACATCTTCAGCACTTTCAGGACTTATGATATATCCAGCTCCACCTGTTGTTAATTGAACAGTCCCATCTACGAAACTGCTTCCCATGCTGCTGTATCGGAATTTCCCTGGTTCTGGTTCAGATAGCTGAGCGTTAGCAACTAAAACCTCTAGCACTTCCATCACCTGAATCCGATCCATTGGATCAGTTGCACCAATGCCAGCACATACGTCTTTGTAGTTATGCATGGTTGTTGGCGCATCTTGAAAATACTTCAGAACATCATCCAACAAAAGTTTAACTAAGACCTTATCTTTCTTCTTTTTGTGTTTTTTCGCCATGGGGTGGGAATTTCGGTAAAAGTACACATTGCAGGCGAGGAGTTAATCTAACCCGAAAAGAAGAATACACCGTTTTTCAACTAAGCATGCTTAATCAAATTTCACCATGCAGGCGCAAAGAAATTACTACAACAAACTGATTGTAAGCTTATCTCCTAATTTTTTTACAGCATAATGGTTCAAAGCCTCTTTAGCTGGACCTTTTGTCGGGTTACCTGCAAGATCGAAACGTGAACCATGGGCCGGACAAATAAGAGCTGATTTCGATGGATCCCAATACACGTTTTTACCCATATGTGGACAAGCTGCCGATAAAACAACAGGCAAATCTTCTCCCGTATTGATGACAATTAAGCCATCTTGAATCACATATCCGTTTTTATTCTTCAATGCTTCATTAGCTGGATTAGATAAATCTATCTCCACTGTTGAAGGTTTTGTTGTTGTTGATTTAGCACTTGCACACGCTCCGGCACATATTGCTACGGTGCCGAGAGCAAGTGTTTTCAGAAATTCCTTTCTTTCCATATATCCCTTTTTATTGAAATCGGAATATACAGACTAAAATTTAAATACTAACGCAACTTGGGTTTGTGAACCATTGGCGGTCCGTTAAATAAGTAGTAAAACCCTACTTGAATTCCGACTACTGCATTACGGGATGCCACACGATTGGGGGCTTTGGTAGCAGATGCTTCAATGTCAGAAATGGAGTAAGCGATATTGAGTGTAGCATTCATATGTAATTGTTCTGTAAAACGAGCAATCATACCTAAACTCACAGCGGCAGAAATGTCTAAACTGTTGAAGTTTTTTAACACATCTTCACTTGGTTTGATCGTGTAGCTTGTGTCATTGGTAACTGTATCAATAATAGCTGGAGAAAGTGATGTAGCAGTTGCCTTTTTAAGCATCCCAAATTGAGGCCCAACACAAATCATGAATGCCGTATTACGACCTGTTAAATCGGAAGTGTAACGATATTGAAATGGAATTTGAGTATATGTTAATTTGGTCAAGAATTTTTGGTTGGGGAATTTGGTAAAACGGTCATCAGTAGAATAAATCTGCCCTTGCTCCGACATGAAATATCCAACACGAAAACCGTGTCTAGGAGCAAATCCATAACTCAAATTTGCTCCGTAGCTCAAGCCATAAGTAGGTTTTAAATCGAGTTCAGGACCTTTATCAAAATCAGTTTGATTGTATATCCAAACAGAACTGTATTGAACAGCTATTCCTGCTTCAAACCCCTTTTGAGCTAGAATTGAGCCTATACTTAGCGTTTGAAGGAGTATTAAGGTTAGAAATATTTTTTTCATGTTGTCTTGGGTTAGAAAATCAAAGCTATTCATTTTCGATTTAAATGCTGTTCAATGATTAGGTAAACAGATTAATTTGCCGACAAATATTTGGAAGTTAATTGAATTAATTACTGATTAAAATCATGAATTCATTTTCTGCTCATTCTCGTCTGAAAATTCTGTCCGAATCACAAGATTTGGAATTTGATTTAGTAATTATTGGGGGAGGAATAACAGGAGCCGG
>JBIKOC010000271.1:0-3622 GCA_044358335.1 Flavobacteriales bacterium
CTTTTAGAATAAAACTCGTAGAGGGCCAATGTGCAAAAGGAGTTGGGACATATTCCGTTTGGCTCCAATCATCCAAATGTTTTAGCGTGTGATTGATTTCCATTTTTAGAGTACCCAATTCACTCGCATATGCCTCATAAGCATGCTTTCCTAAATCTTTTGCTAAGGCAGCTAAGATTTTATTTTCATACGTTTCGAAAGCATTGATTAATAAACGCAGCTGCTTTTTTCGAAAGGCAATGGAACGTGTTTGTCCACTTTGGAAAAAGGCTTGTTGTGCCGAATAGGCAGCGGCTATTTTTTCTGAATTAATCATAGGATAAATATCGGATGATTATGGATTCAATCAGACCTTGTTTAAAAATCTAGCTACGGCTTCTGCACAATTCTGTCCATCCATAGCAGCTGAAACAATTCCGCCTGCATAACCAGCGCCTTCTCCACATGGAAAAAAACCTTGCATTTGAACGTGTTGCAATGTTTCAGGATCGCGTGGAATGCGAACAGGTGTTGAGGTGCGCGATTCTACGGCGTGCAAAACGGCTTCATTGGTATAATACCCTTTCATTTTTCTACCAAATCCAGGAAATGCACCTTGTAATCGTTGCGAAACTGCAGATGGCAAAACATCACACAGATTACTTGAAACAATACCTGGTTGATAAGACGAATCA
Organism: Flavobacteriales bacterium; assembly: GCA_044358335.1. GTDB lineage: Bacteria > Bacteroidota > Bacteroidia > M30B66 > M30B66 > CALQRR01. The sequence goes on from JBIKOC010000271.1 coordinate 675, forward strand.
GGTAAGTTGCGACTAATTTTTCCTTGTACAAAATCAACCATACGTTGTGCTGGGGCCATTTGTTTTCCACCGCCAACTAAACATGCTTTTTGCTCAACAGCTTGTTGGAATTTCATGCCAGCTAAAGGACCAAATGCTTTAAAAGCCAACAAATCTTCAGGTTTTATTTCTACTACAATTCCCGAATTCGCAAACGGATTATTGCGTTTCGAAGGCGACCATCCATTGGTAACTACTTCGCCAGGTGATGTTGCACAAGGAGCGATAATTCCACCCGGACACATACAAAATGAGTACACGCCTCGTTCTTTCACTTGTTCTACCAAGGAGTAGGAGGAAGGTGGTAAATAATCTCCTCTATGATCGCAGTGGTATTGAATGGAATCAATTAATTCTTGGGAATGTTCGGCTCGAACGCCCAATGCAAATGGCTTGAATTCCAAATGCATTCCTGCTGCGTGAAGCATCTCATAAATATCCCTTGCAGAATGTCCGGTGGCCAAGATGATAGCTTGAGCAGGAATCAAACTTCCATCCTGACTCTTAATACCGTTAAAAGTACTTCCTTCAAAAATAAATTCACTTATACGTGTATTGAAATGTACTTCACCACCATGATTTAATATGGTTTCGCGCATAGCGACAATAATTCCCGGAAGTTTATTGGTGCCTATATGTGGATGCGTATCGATGAGAATTTCTTCTACAGCTCCATGCGCAAAAAATGTATCAAGCACAGCTCTAATATCGCCTCGTTTATTGGAGCGTGTATATAGTTTTCCGTCCGAATAGGTGCCTGCCCCTCCTTCTCCAAAACAATAATTGGAATCAGGATTTACAATCTGTTCTTTATTGATGGCTGCTAAATCGCGTCGTCGATCACGGACATTTTTTCCGCGTTCCACTACAATAGGTTTGAGTCCTAACTCCAATAAACGCAATGCTGCAAATAGTCCTGCTGGTCCAGCTCCGGCGATAATTACCTCAGGTGCATTTACTACATTTTTATAGCTAGGTATTTGAACACTCGAAGCAGGCTGCTCCTCATTCACATAAACAGCTACTTTCAGATTCACTTTAACATTTCTGCCGCGTGCATCAATCGATTTTTTCAGTGGAATGATATGCAAATTATCAGCATCAGACAATCCTAATTCTTGCCGTATATGCTCTTTGAGTAGTTGTGGATCATAGCCAAGTCGAGGGCTGAGTGTTAACTGCAGTTCCTTGTGCATGACTTATTCAAAAGTAAATGAGATATAAAAAGCTTTCGAATGGATACTACTTAAGCCTAAAGTATACAGGTTGTTGTCTTGAACCAATAGATTTTTAAGTCCATACGACATCTTAAATTCGGGAGTGAATTTGAAATATTGCGAATAGAAATCGAACCCAAATCCTATTTCGTAATTGAAATCGTTTCGTTTGAGTTTTAGAATCTTTTCACCCTTATCATCCACTTTATCCTGAGAAGCTAGGTCAATTACAGGCTTTACACCACCAATAATATATGCTCGTCCGTTATTTAAGCGAGTAGACTTGAATTTTAGCAGTAAAGGGAACTCAAGGAAAGTAGATTCTACTCTTTTCGCCCTAGATATAACAGAATCATTCTGGGAAACCAATCTAATTTTATAATCTAGTCTTCTTTCTCCAAAGGATAAAGTCGGCATAAATCGTAAATCAAAATTATCTCCCATGTGGAGATTTGAAATAATACCTAATGTAAATCCTGTTGCAGCACCTTGTTGAATTGTGAGAACTGAATCAATATCACGCAAATCTTTAACAGGAGTAGGTATAAAGTTAAATGAATTTGTGCCCAACAAAAAACCAAAGTGTATGGTCTGTTTGTCATAGTTAGGCAAATTCAACACTTTTCTTTTCTGAGCGGATAGCGTTGTAGCAGAAGACCCTAACATCAATACTAGAGTTAGGATTAAACGATAGAAATACACTATTTTGGTAATAAACTGTTTCAACGCAAAACCGATAAGGTTTATTTTATACCCGTGTACAGACTTACGATTCCAAAAGTTACACGTTGAGCCTGAAGGTCTTTAAAGCCTGAGTTTTTAGCAATGGTTAAAAATTCATCTCCTTCAGGAAAAACACTTACCGATTCATATAAATAACGGTACGCTGAATTGTCTTTAGAAATCAATTTCCCCCACCACGGGCAAAAATACCTGAAATAGAAATCATATAACTGTCTAACAGGAAAAATTCTAGGACGGGAGAATTCAAGAATTACAACTTTGCCTCCTTGACGCAATACACGGTTCATTTCTTGAAGTCCAATCGAAAGATGTTCGAAATTTCGAACGCCAAAAGCTACAGTTACTGCATCGAACGAATTACTTTCAAAAGGTAAATTCTCCGAATCAGCATTTTGTAATTCAATTATTTGATTCAGTCCTTTCTTTTCAATTTTCATTCTTCCCACAGCTAACATTCCATCCGAAATATCAACACCTATTATGGATTTCGGCTTAAGTTGTTTGGAAGCAGCAATTGCGACATCACCTGTTCCTGTAGCAATATCGAGAAGTCTATTGAGTTCAATCCCCTTCAATTTCTGGAGCATCTTTTTTCTCCACCAGATATCAATTCCAAATGATAATGAACGATTCAGAAAATCGTAGTTGTCAGATATATTATCAAACATTTTTTCTACCTGCTTTCTTTTAGAATCGGTAGAATGTTCGTATGGGGTTACTTTAGTCATATGAATGGAACAAAGCTTTAATAACCTTTGTTTTGAATGTTAGTCTGATAATTTTTTCAGTTCTGCTATCGCATCAGTAAACAAGCTTGCTGCATCAACAGGTACAACTCCCGGCTTTTCACACACACTTCCGCCTGCAAGATTTGCAAGAAAAGTACTTAATTGAATATCAGCACCAGATGCCAAACACAAAGCAGCTATGCTAATTACTGTATCACCA
>JBIKOC010000272.1:0-3621 GCA_044358335.1 Flavobacteriales bacterium
TTTTATGGCACGCGAATAAGGACGTTTATAGATAGATTCGAAACTCGGTAATTGGTATTTCTTCTTGCTAAACAGAGAATATTCGGGCGAGTCGGCAACTATTTTCTCCAGTTTATATAGGGCTGTAATAATGTCGTAAAAGCTATTTAGACTAACAATTAATTTTTCGATGGAATTAATTATCAAGAATATAAGGATTTCGGTAGCGACAAACTGACCAATATTTAATTTACCCTGTTGAACTAGCAAAGCTCCTAGAAACAATAGAATACCAATAAAAAGTACTTTAAAAAATACAATGCCTTTGTATTGTTTTTCGAGCACTCCATAATGACCTTTTCGTTCTTTGAAATAAGAGCCTAATGTTTCGTCGATGCGAGAAAGGAATTCAGATTGGTCGGATGATTCAAGAGGTTTATCCTGTTGAAACAAATCCATGAGGCGGTATTTCTGATTGGAAGTTTGAATATTAGTTTCGACACCCGCTTTTCCGTAATAACGAATAATGAAGTAGAAAAAGGCCCCCAACAAAAGTGTTAGGATAAAAAACCAAGTATTGTATAAGGGCAATATGATTAAACCGAAAACTATGCTGATAATGGAAAAGGAAAAATCGAGTACAATTTTACTGATGCCTTTTTGAAGGGTAACGACTTCAAAGAAATGGTTTAGGCGCGATAAAACTCCAGCAGTAATTTGATTGTTGTTTAGAAAATAACCAATTCGAACGGCCACATCACCAAACAACTTCTCGTGCATGGATTCATCCAAACGCATTTGCCAGATTTGAAGTAAACCAATAAATATTACAGCTACAACCACCATTCCGCAAAGCAGAAATAGTGAGGCAGATAGACTTCCTGCCATGATGAAAGTTATAACGCCTTGAATTCCAAGAGGAATAACCAAATACATGGCTCCTTGCAAGAAAGCAAGCAGGTATATTTTACCAATAATGGCTCGCTCATTATAAAGCCAACGAAAAGCTAACTGAGATGGATTCATACTAAAATTCAACTTGGCAAAGATAGTAACTATATTCTTAATGATAGTATTGCTATCTTTGTAAAATTAAGAACGATAATTATTCTGAATTGTTTATGGAGCACGAACTTAAAATTAAAATGAATGAAAAACTATTCCTGAGAAATCCGGAAGAGACTGTGTTGGGAAGAAAGATCGTTCATCATGGATTATTGTTAATCAACAAACTTGGCTATGAAAATTTCACGTTTAAGAAATTAGCTATCGAAATCGAAACTACCGAAGCAGGCATTTACCGCTACTTTGAAAACAAGCACCGACTTTTAGTTTACTTAACTACCTGGTACTGGAGTTATTTGGAATACAAAGTCTCATACACCATAAATAACATTCAGGATCCAAGCGTCAAGCTTAAAAATATTATTCGAGTATTAGTTGAGGAACCTCAAAATGATGGATTTATATCGGAATTTATCTCCGAACAGGAAGTATATCATTTAGCCATTTGCGAAGGATCAAAATCTTATCTCACACGACAAGTAACACAAGATAATCAAGATCGACTTTTCAAACCCTACAAGGATTTATGCGAAAGAATAGCCCAAGTAATACTGGAGTATAATCCGAAATATACCTTTGCACATTCATTGGCAAGTACCATTTTGGAAATGTCGCACTCTCAAAAATTTTTTCTGGAAAATTTGCCAGCACTTACCGACTTCACCATCAAGGACAAAGACAATAAAATCATTGAATTTCTGGAGTCGATTGTATTTAATTCTATCCGCACTGTGTGAACCTTTTTTATTAAACAGCAAAGTGGTTGGTATAAACTTTCTGGCTTAGAATTTGACAAGGGCGCGCGCCGCAATAAAGCATGCAACCAGTTAATTTCGGCCTAATCTAAATCTTCTGAATATGAAATCACATTTTGCACTCGTGCTAATGCTATTAGCTGGTCTTTACAGTAAAGCAGACGAAATTCCGACTACATCCAAAATCACAGACGTAACTGTATTTCTTCGTCAAGCAAAAGAAACCCGATCTGCTACAGTTACAATTCCAAAAGGCAATTCCGATGTGATTTTATCGGGCATTTCGCTCGAAATGATTGAGCAAAGTTTGCAGGTTTCGGTAAAAGGTCCGGGAACACTTATTACTGCAACATCACGAATTAATTATTTCGAAACCGAAAACTCAATCCCCAAAGATCCCAAACTCACTCGCTTAAATGATTCTATCCTTGTATTCACCAAAGACGTAGCTTGGATCAATGAACAAAAAGCAGTTCTCAATGGTGAAATGAGCATTTTTGCTGCTAATTCGAAACTTGGAAGTACTCAAGATGGCTTGAAACCTGCCGAACTAATCACCCTACTCGATTTTTATCGCACACGACAAACCGATATCCGCAAGAAGCTATTCGACCTCACTAATAAAGAGGAAAAGCTAAATGAGAAAATACAGAAATATCAAGGACAAATAGATGAAATGGGACAAAAACCGATTAACCCGGTAAAAGAAATTGTCCTCACTTTTTCATCCGAAACAGGTGGTGTTTTAACTATCCGTCCAACGTATTTAGTCAATAATGCAAGTTGGTCGCCGATGTACGATATCAAAGTCATCAATACAGCTCAACCGGTGAATATTCTTTACAAAGCTAAAATCGTCCAAAACACTGGTTTCGATTGGAAAGACTGTAAAGTAACTATTTCAACAGCCAATCCGAGTGTCAACAACGATCGTCCCATTATGAATCCGCGGTATATCGATTATTTTGTGTATCGTGTTCAATCTACAGTGCCGGTATCAGCAGGAATTAGCATGAATATGATGCAACTAAGTGCCCCAATGGCGAAAGATGCTGAATTTAAAAAGGAGGATTTCGTAGATGCATTTGATTACACTGCAGAAGTTAGCGAAAGCGAAATCAATGTAGAATTTGCGATAGATGCACGCCAAACTATTAAGTCCGACGGGAAAGAACACATTTGCGCTATTCAATCATACACCGTTCCAGCGACTTACAAATACCACACAGTTCCTAAATTAGAGCAAGCGGCATTCTTGTTAGCTAAAATCACTGATTACGGTAAATACAACATGCTTTCGGGACCAGCCAACATATTCTTCGACGAAATGTACATTGGTCAAACGCACTTAAATCCGAAAGTTTCGAGCGATACCTTATTGGTCTCACTTGGGCGTGACGAACGAATTGTAGTTAAACGAATCCGCGTGTTAGATAAAAACTCCAAACGTTTCATTGCCGATTCTCAGAAAGACGTTTACACCTGGGAAACGATCATTCGAAATAATAAAGGCACTCAAATCGATATCGAAGTGCTCGATCAGGTTCCACTTAGCCGCCGCGACGAGATCAAAGTTGAGCTCACCGATAAGCAAGGCGCTGAGTATACCGAAGAATTTGGTAAGCTTTTCTGGAATTATACGGTTAAACCGAACGACAGCAAAAAAATACGCTTCAGTTACACCGTCGAGTATCCAAAAGGCAAAACCGTTCAGGAACAGCCATAATAAAATTGTTTTGTGTGTGAAGAGGGCAAATCAGCAATGGTTTGTCCTTTTTTATTTGGGCGTGCCCTTCACGAAAAGTTCAGGTCGCGTCATCGG
>JBIKOC010000273.1:0-3617 GCA_044358335.1 Flavobacteriales bacterium
ACCCATAAATACATTGGCGAAACATATAACATCCCTTATAAAGACCTTGATTTACTTATTGCTGCCACACAATTTTGAGTCTAAGTATACCGGAACATTTTCTACTACTTTTGCCGCATGAGTTTTGGTCGTCGTCTTCGTTTATTTATTTTCGGAATTCTTCTTGGGAGCTTAGTTGTTTGGGGATTCCTTTTTCGTGGTAGAACATTTCCTGCTTGGACTCCTGAAGGAAGAGTGCTTGAATCTCTTCAAGAACATCCTGTAAAAATATCTAATGAAGCTCGTTGCCTGCTCGATTGCAATAAAATTAGCGACCAAGATATTCTTCAACTGATTGCTGATGGCGATGTGCTTTTTAGTCAAAGTGATATTCGTGGAAAAGAAGTTCCCGAATATGTTGTTGAAGGCAAAGGTACTTCAGGAAAAACATACAAAATGAAGTTTCGTTCCGAGTATCTAAGCACATTACTCATTACCATTATTCCAACTCCAGATGCAAGTTCAACCTGCGACTGCAGCGTCAAGTAATGGATGCTACCGTCATCAATTGCATCTTAATCAATTGGTAGATATCGTAACCAAAAGAGATCAAAAAACGGGATTACTTACCCGAGGACGGATTCGTTGGATTCTTACGAGTAAAGATTACCACTCGAGAGGCATAAAAGTGATGCTAGTGGATAGAACAGTTGGTCGCGTTCAACGTATTGTGACCGATCCTGAACTACATTCGTCGAATGAATAAACCCCAAACCTGGACTTTATCAAACGGAATCCGTGTTATTTACACGTTAGTAAATAGTCCGGTTGCCCATTGTGGCTTGTTTATCAATGCCGGCAGTCGTGATGAACTGGATCACGAACATGGATTAGCACATTTTATCGAACATTCTGTTTTCAAAGGCACTCCCAAACGTAAAGCCTATCACATTCTTAGTCGAATGGAAGATGTTGGAGGAGAAATAAATGCCTACACCAGCAAAGAAGAAACAGTTTTATACGGTACTTTTCTTTCGGCTCATTATCAACGTGCATTTGATTTACTTAACGATATTGCCTTCAATTCGATTTTCCCCGAAAAGGAAATCAACAAAGAGAAAACGGTAATCATAGATGAGATTAACTCATACAAAGACAGTCCTTCCGAAGAAATCTATGATCGTTTTGAAGAACAGATCTATCCGAACCATCCACTCGGACATGATATTTTAGGTACGCCTGCACACTTAAAAAAATTCACTTCGGCCGATATCAAATCTTTTATTCGCCGCACTTGGAACACCGATCAAATTGTGTTTTCATTTGTGGGAAACATACCCATTTCCCGTGTAAAGGCACAAATCGATCGAACGCTTGGATTACAACCTGCAAATCTTCGGGATTTCAGTCGTCAACCTGTCCCCGTTTATGCGCCAACGCACCAAATCGAGAAACGCAAAAATCATCAGGCTCATTTAGTAATGGGTAATGTGGCTTATTCAGTTAATGATCCTAAACGCTCAGGATTGATTTTATTGAACAACTTACTAGGTGGCCCTGGAATGAGTTCAAGACTCAATTTAGCAATTCGCGAAAAATATGGTTGGACATATAATATCGATTCGGGATATGCTATTTTCAGTGATACGGGATTGTGGAGTGTTTATTTAGGAACCGAAGCGGCTTGGGTTGATCGTTGTCGAGATTTGGTTTTAATGGAGATGAAAAAGCTCCGAGAAAAAGAATTAGGCGTTTTACAACTACAAAAAGCCAAAAATCAACTCATTGGTCAAATGGCAATCGCGCAAGAAAGCAATTCATCCCTAATGTTAGGTTTTGCCAAGACATTCCTCATTTTCAATAAGATAGATACTTTCGAAGAAGTCGTCCAAAAAATTGAAGGCCTCAGTTCCAAAGACTTACGCAATATTGCTAATGAGATTTTTGATGAGTCACATCTTTCTTCACTACTCTACCAAGGTCGTTGATATACAGTCGTTTATAAAACTATTCTAAGAAAAAAAAGCCAAAGTGTGTGTTTTTTAACATTCGGGTTTTGAAAACGAAGTAACCTGCGTATTTTAGGCGGCTCAAATAAATACTATGCATGTAGCTGTTGCTGGAAATATTGGTTCCGGAAAGACCACACTTACTTCTTTGTTGTCGAAACACTACAACTGGGCTCCCCATTTCGAGGACGCAGACGACAATCCCTATCTGAACGATTTTTATGAAGATATGCAACGTTGGTCATTCAACTTGCAGATTTACTTTTTGAATTCTCGTTTCAATCAGGTGAACGACATTCGTAAAAGCGGCAAACACGTCATTCAGGATCGGACGATTTATGAAGATGCGTATATCTTCGCTCCCAACCTGCACGCGATGGGTTTAATGACCACACGCGATTTCGAAAACTACTTCACGTTATTCAACCTCATGTCGAGCTTTATCGCTCCTCCCGATGTATTGATTTATCTGCGTGCAAGTGTTCCAACTTTAGTGAATCAAATCCAAAAGCGTGGACGTGATTACGAAAATTCAATCCGCCTCGATTATTTGAAACGTTTAAATGAGCGTTACGAAGCGTGGATTTCGAACTATACGGTTGGAAAACTCATGATTGTGGATGTAGATGAAAATAAATTCAGCGAGAATCCTGAGCACTTAGGAGAAATCATCAACCGTATCGACGCCGAAATAAACGGTCTATTCTAATTTATTAGATATTATTTTTGACAACCGTTTTGAGTTTTTCGCTATTTTATTTCATTATCTACATTTTACGATCTGAAAATTTCAATTCAACCTTTTTTAACCAAGTACATGAAAAGTATTAGACAGAGAGTAAAAACTTATATTAATAAGTACATCAAAGACAACTTTGAGAATTTCAAGAAAAAGGATCAGGACACTTTTGAGAATTGGGCATATAACTGGCTTCAATTTCAGAATTTTGGTTTTGCCAAAGACTATTCACCCAAGAATGTTTACTATGAATTTGGCACTGGTTGGGGAGGAACTTTGTCTGGATTCATAGAAGGTGCGAAACGTTTTTGTAAGGACTATAATTTTGATATTAGAAAAATTCACATTGTACTTTTCGATTCATTTCAAGGCTTGCCAGAAATACAGGATTCAAAAGATGATAATCCTGAATGGGATAAAGGTAAATTCGCTTATTCTAAAGAATATATAAAAAATATTATCCTAGAAAGAGGTTTTCCTATTGAGAATGTAACTTTCATAGAAGGTTATTTTGAGGATTCTTTAAACGAATCTACTATGAATATTCTTCGGAAACTTCCCCCACCATCGATTGTAACAATGGATGTTGATTATTATAGTTCAACGAAATTAGCTTTAGATTTTTTACGTCCTATACTTCCAAGTGGTGTTGCTTTTTATTTTGATGATTTATTTTCTTTTTTCCTTCATCCCGAAATGGGCCAGGTAAAAGCAATCAATGAATTCAATTCTAAAATGAATGGGACACTTCAGCAATTGAGCAATCATTTGAATTATAGTGGACGCTGTTTTCTTTTTTCAAGAAAAGAATGGGAGCATACTCGTAAATAATTAAACGACAACTTTTCTTCCCCCACTTTAAAAGGATAAATTATTTTTTCTTTTAAGCT
>JBIKOC010000274.1:0-3615 GCA_044358335.1 Flavobacteriales bacterium
AACGCATTCCAAGAAAGCGAATACACACCTTTTGTATGTCCAAGCAAGTAGCGTACTTCTGCTTTTTTCGCTAAATCAATTACATGAATTCCTCCTTGATCGTTACCAACTAAAAGCAAGTTGTATTCGGCAATAAAACAGGTGCAATAAATCACACCCGGAGTTCGGGCAAGAACATGCATGGGTTTGAAAGTCTCGAGCGACCATTCAACAACCAGTTTGTCACTTCCTGCAGATAAAAAAGCTTTGCTTTCAGGTGCTTGATCGACCGTATAAACAGCACCATCATGACCTTTTAATTGAGCAATTCGTTTAGCAACGATTTTCATGTAACAAAGGTAACTTGAAATATCATGTTTTGGACTGACTAAACATCGACATTGCTTGTCATTTTGTCACCTTTCTCCTGCTGGCACTTACTTTGAAAACGGCGGTAGTCCTAATTAAAATTGAATTATGTCAAGCGGAAAAATCAACGTAAACACCGAAAACATTTTCCCCATTATCAAGAAATTCCTGTATTCTGATCATGAGATCTTTTTAAGGGAATTAGTATCCAACGCAGTCGACGCTAATATGAAACTGCGCACCCTTGCTGCAACCGGTGAAGCTAAAGGGGAATTGGGTGAGCTTCAAATTGAAGTACGCATCGATACGGAAAAGAAAACACTTACCATTTCGGATACCGGTATCGGTATGACAGCCGAAGAAATTGATAAATACATCAATCAAATTGCCTTTTCGGGTGCCGAAGAATTTGTAGAAAAATACAAAGACAAACCCGAAGCGAATGCCATAATCGGACATTTTGGACTAGGATTTTATTCTTCGTTTATGGTTGCATCTAACGTTGAAATTATTTCCAAATCCTATCAAGATGGTGCTGAAGCAGTTCGTTGGGAATGCGATGGAAGTCCTGATTTTACTCTAAATGCAGCTGAAAAAGAAAGTCGCGGAACCGATATTATCCTTCATATTGCGGAAGATTCGCTTGAATTCTTGGAAACTGCTCGTATTCAAACACTTTTAAATAAATACTGCAAGTTTCTTCCTGTTCCAATTAAGTTTAATGAGGAACAAATCAATAACGTTAAACCTGCATGGACTCAGAAGCCTACTGAGTTAAGTGATGAAGATTATTTAGCTTTTTATAAAGAGCTTTATCCGTATTCTGAAGATCCATTATTCCACATTCACCTCAATGTAGATTACCCGTTTAACTTGACCGGTATTTTGTATTTCCCGCGCTTGAAAAAGAACTTCGAGATGCAGAAAAACAAGATTCAACTATATAGCAATCAGGTTTTTGTAACAGATTCGGTTGAAGGAATTGTTCCCGATTTCCTTACATTATTACACGGAGTTTTAGATTCACCAGATATTCCTCTGAACGTTTCTCGTTCTTATTTGCAGAGTGATGGAAATGTGAAGAAAATCAGTAGTCACATTACCAAAAAAGTGGCAGATAAACTCGAAGATTTGTTTAAAACAAATCGCGAAGATTTTGAAGCGAAGTGGGATGATATCCGAATGTTTATTCAGTACGGAATGCTTAGTGATGAGAAGTTTGGTGATCGGGCATTGAAATTCAACTTGTTGAAAAACGTAGCTGGAAAAAGCTTCACACATGATGAATATCTTGATCATGTTCGTCCTTTGCAAACAGATAAAGATGAGCAGCTAATCTTGTTGTATGCTGCCAATAAAACCGAACAACACACGTTTATTGATGCCGCTGTTCAACGTGGATATGATGTGTTGTTGATGGACAGTCCGCTTGATTCACATTTGGTGAATATGCTTGAAGGTAAAATGGAAAAAGTTCGTTTTGTTCGCGTGGATTCCGATACGGTTGACAAATTAATTGTAAAGGACGATGCACTACCTTCTAAATTAACGGTAGAAGAACAGGAGCGTTTAAAACCATTAATTGAAAAGCAAGTGGAAGGAAAAATGCTTTCGGTTCAGTTAGAGTCGATGAGTGAATCGGATGCTCCTGTGATCGTAACCCGCCCAGAATTCATGCGACGTATGAAAGACATGGCTCAAGTTGGCGGTGGAAATCCGTTTATGGCTGATATGCCCGACAGTGCTAATTTGGTCATCAATACCAACCATCCACTAATTGGTCGAATATTATCTACTGAAGATGCTGATAAGCAAGCTAATCTCATTCGTCAGGCAACCGATTTAGCCTTGTTAGCTCAAAATATGCTGAAAGGAGAAGAGCTAACTCGATTTATCAGACGAAGTGTAGAACTTATAGATTGATATTAAAACACATAAAGCCCTGAATTTCAACATTCAGGGCTTTCTTTTTTTTCTGCCTCGGTGTGTATCAGATTTTTGGTATTTTGCCTCTTCAACCAGTCCTATGAAACACCTTGTTACTTGTATTTTAATTGTTAGTGGATTACACCTATCGGCACAAACTCCAGCTGCTGATTCAAAACCATCTTCCAACAAAAGATTTACCTTATCTGATTATCAGTTAAGCGTGTCGTTCAATGCCTACAAGCCTGAATTGACCGATTATCAAACCCTAAAATTGATAGCGGCAAATGCTGCTGATTTAAACATTCCAGCTAACATCGATTCATTCACTCGCCGTCCCGATAGTCAAGAAGGAAGTCAAGGAACGGCTTTAGTTGTATTATCTGCATCTTTTTCGCCCTATAGCAAGAAAAAAGAAGGGTATAACAAGCAACAGTTATGGCGAGTTGGTCTTTCATTTCGGGATGTAAATACGTATGAAAGTTCATACAATTATGCTCAAACGATTACTCAAGATAGCAGTATTTCTCGCGACTATTTAGTTAACGCCAACCAAAAAGTACTCGGTCTTGAAACGATGTACACATTTAGTACGGATGTTGAAAAGCCAGCTTATGTGTACGTTGGCTTAGGATTGACTGCTGGATATTCGATTTCATCTAACATGGAGGTGAATTCAAATTTCAATACCATTATGAAACAACCTGACGGTGTGAATCGAACCACTTTTACTGCAAATGGTTCAATTGTGAAAGGAAAAAATGCCACGTATATGGGTGTTTTTATACCAGCAGGTTTTCACGTACGCGTGAAGAAAAACATAGGCGTACTGGCAGAATTTAGATATGGGATGAACTCCACTTCGATTTCAGGTGGGCCTAAATTCTCTCGAAATTCTGTATTTGCAGGGTTTGGACTAAGATATACGTTAGGTGTATTCGAAGATAAGAAACCTGCTTACTAAGATTAAGCGCTTTTACCTTTCCAGTTGCGGTAAACCATAAAGCCTATTCCGCCAAGAACAATATACGGAACCGACATTAGGTAAAGAATGCCATTGTTAAGACCTTTTCCTACCGTCTTACCTCCGTTTTCGATGTTCGACTCAACTGATGCTTTACACATGGCACATTGAGCCATTGCAGGACCTTGTGCACCTAAAAAAAAGATTGCAATCAATAGGTAAACAGAGCGCAGACTTTTCATCGTGTGATTTATTGAGGATAATAAGGCGATATCATCACATAAACAATTACCCCAGTAAGAGTGATGTATAGCCATAAAGGTAATGTGATTCGAGCAATTTTGCGATGTTGGTCGAATTTCTCTGAAAGCGCTCGT
>JBIKOC010000275.1:0-3613 GCA_044358335.1 Flavobacteriales bacterium
AATAGAATGCTGTTGAAAACACTGTAGAAAAGCCTTCTTACTGAAGCCTTTTTTCATGCTCGTTCTAAACGAAGTTTGTCTTTACGTATTTACAAAACAAAATGTCAGAGAAAGTCAACCGTTTGAAGAATGAAACTGAGGAAGTTCCATCGCCTGAGAAGAAGTCGCGTCGTGAACCTAAAACGGCTGTACCTGATAAAAAGCAGCAGTCTAAATCTTTTCTAAATTTTTTCAAGAACGAAAACGTTTACCGGATTTCAGGACTGTTTCTGCTGCTTTTTTCTTTATTTCTAACCTTTGCCTTTGTTTCTCATTTGATCCACTGGCAAGCTGATTACGATAAAGTTAAAGACTCTCCTTTGGGAGATTATATTCTTAATCCTTCCCTGATTGTAGCTAATAACATGGGAAAATTCGGAGCATTATTCGCTTTCGTTTTTTTTCATAACTGGTTTGGTATTGCATCTTTTATTATTCCGTTTTATTTGTTTTTGTTAGCATTTAAAATGTTCTTCTCGGTTACACTTCTACCATTAAGAAGAACATTTGCATACAGTCTCTTTTCGTTAATATTTATTTCGTTATCAGCAGCTTTCATTTTCGACGATGAGAAACTTTTACTCAGCGGAGGTTTTGGGTATCATCTTGATAGATATTTAAATTCCATCATTGGAGCTACTGGAGTTGGATTTCTACTTTTGTTTTCAGGTATTGTTTTCTGTATGCTTGCCTTTAATTGGAGATTCGCTTTACCTCAAAAAGAACCAAGAATAACTTCTGATGAGATTGATTCACCCGAAATCATTTCTGCTAATCAACCTAAGACTAGAGCAGAACAAGCTGTTGAAGAAGCTTTTGCTGCTGGTTCTGGTCATTTAGGTGATTCTGAAGAGGAAGAAATAATAGATTTAGATGATGAACAGGAAGATTCAAGTGATGAAGTTATCCATGAAGAATCTGTTTTAGATATTCCATTATCAATAAACGAAATTCCAGTTGTTGCTCCAGTAACATCCGGACTTGAACTAACTATCGAGGGTGTAGAAGATGAAGAGGTAATTGAAACACCTTTAATTGTAAGCCCTATAGTAGAGCCAACTTTATTGAGCGAAGAGGATAAAGCTCGAATGAATCTTAATGAAGTATTATCTGATTCGGAAGAGTTTGAATTAGGAGATTATGATCCAACTCTTGATCTATCATCTTACAAATATCCAGAGCTAGATTTGCTTGAGAATTACGGGCAAGGGAAAGTAAAAGTTGATAAATCGGAACTAGAAGCGAATAGCAACCGCATTATCGAAACACTGAAAAACTATAATATTGAAATTGCTAGGATTAGCGCGAGTATTGGTCCGACAGTCACTTTGTATGAAATTGTTCCTGCTGCAGGAGTTCGGATTTCAAAAATTAAAAATCTGGAAGATGATATCGCCCTTAGCCTTTCAGCTCTAGGTATTCGGATTATTGCTCCTATGCCAGGTAAGGGAACAATTGGTATAGAGGTGCCAAATCAAAATCCAGAAATCGTTGCCATGCGAACCTTGCTTGCTAGCGATAAGTTTATCAATTCTTCCATGGATTTACCAATTGCACTTGGTAAAACTATCTCTAATGAAAACTTTGTTGCCGATTTAGCAAAAATGCCTCACTTACTTATGGCTGGTGCAACAGGCCAAGGGAAATCGGTGGGGCTAAATGCCATTCTTGTATCACTTCTTTACAAAAAACATCCTTCACAAATAAAGTTCGTCTTAGTAGATCCCAAGAAAGTAGAACTAACCCTATTTAATAAAATCGAAAGACACTTTTTAGCGAAGCTTCCGGGTGGTGAAGATGCAATTATCACTGATACCAAGAAAGTTGTTTACACATTGAATTCTTTATGTGTATTGATGGATCAGCGATATGAATTGCTTAAAATGGCAATGGTTCGCAACATTAAAGAATACAATGCTAAATTTTTAAGTCGAAAACTGAATCCTAAAAACGGGCATCATTTCATGCCTTACATTGTATTGGTAGTAGATGAGTTTGCTGACTTAATCATGACTGCAGGCAAGGAAGTTGAAATTCCGATTGCTCGTTTAGCTCAGCTAGCTCGTGCAATTGGAATCCACTTGATTATTGCCACACAACGTCCATCTGTTAATATTATCACAGGTACTATTAAAGCTAATTTCCCAGCTAGGATTGCATTTCGTGTTACATCTAAAATTGATTCTCGGACAATTCTCGATGCCGGTGGTGCCGAACAATTGATAGGAAGGGGAGACATGTTGCTATCAACTGGGAGTGATTTGATTCGACTTCAATGTCCTTTTGTTGATACACCAGAGGTTGACAAGATTACGGCATTTATTGGGGATCAAAGAGGATATGCTTCAGCTTTTGAGTTGCCAGAATTTATTGATGAGAATGCCGATCGTAGTGAAGAAGAAATGGACATCGGTGATCGAGATAGTATGTTTGAAGATGCTGCACATATTATTGTTATGCATCAACAAGGATCTGCATCTCTATTACAACGAAAACTTAAGTTGGGATACAACAGAGCTGGACGAATTATCGATCAATTAGAGAAGGCCGGTATTATTGGTCCATTTGAAGGCAGCAAAGCCCGAAAGGTTCTAATTAAAGACGCACTATCACTGGAACAGTTTTTGAATCTTTCGGGACACGAATAAAATAAAACCATGAAACGCATTCTTTTTCTCTCTTTTTTACTTTTTGTATCTAGTCTCAATGCTACAGCACAAGAGGATAAAAAAGCCAAAAGCATTCTAGATAAATTGAGTGCTAAAACGCGCTCTTATTCTAGTATAAAAACCGATTTTACATATTCCTTAGTGAATAAGGATAGAAAAATAAATACCACTCAAAGTTGGAAGTTAATTCTCAAAGGAGACAAGTATCGCTTAGAAATGGGTGATCAAATTGTGATTTCCGATGGTAAAACCATGTGGAAGGTTTTGAAAACAGATAAAGAAGTTGAAATAAGTAAGCCCGCTGCTGGCGAAGATGCCTTGAATCCCAAGAACATATTTACTATGTATGAGAAAGGCTTTAGAAATAAATATGTGAAGGAAGATAAGGTAGGGGCCAAAGCAGTTCATGTTATAGAGCTTTTCCCTATTGTACCGAAAGAGAAAGATTATAACAGTATACGTTTGTTTATTGATAAGAACCAACTTCAGGTAATTAAATCTGAAATCCGTGGTAAAAACGGAAATCTTTATACCTACGATATTAAAAAGTTTATGACAAATGACCCAGCCGAAGATGCACTATTTACCTATAAATCATCTGAGTTTCCTGGCTTTGAAGTAAACGACCTTCGATGACTAGTTACACCATTCAATATTTTGCTTCAATAAATTCAATGTGAAAGATTCCTCACTTTCGGACTCAACTTTTACATCATATTCCCAAGAAGCAAATAAAGGTAAGCTCATCAATATGGACTCAATCCTGCCTCCGGTTTCAAGTCCAAATCGCGTACCTTTATCATAGATTAAATTAAACTCTACATACCTTCCTCTTCTTAGTAATTGCCATCTTTTATTAGCCTCTGTGAATTCTTTATTAGAATTTAATTGGATTAGATGAGTAT
>JBIKOC010000276.1:0-3606 GCA_044358335.1 Flavobacteriales bacterium
CACATGTGCCTGGCGGATGAACACATCGGTTCGAAGAAATTTCAGCCAACGCCATCCTAAACCAACTTCGCTGCGTTCTTCCCCATTCATATTGCGTACGAGAACTTGTCGAACCTGTTCGGTGAGCAAGGGTTTGCGGTCGTTCACGAATGTTTGAAAGCCCGATTCATACACATCTTGCTGATACTGCATCCGAAGTTCTAACTCACGTTTAGGATGGAGATAAATTCGTGATTCGGCTCCGTACTTAGTGACCTGATCTTTGAAACCGTATGCGATGTAACCGCCAATTCCAAAATGACGGGAAACTTTGTCGTTGGTAATTCCTCCAGCACCCAAACGAAAACCTTCATGGTTGTTGAAACGCATGATGCGATTGATTTCTAGATCGAACCATTTGATTGGAATGTAGCCTCGAACCAATGCTTCAATTCCCTTGATTTTAGGAGCCATATTTTCGGCGCGGAACAAGCTGTCGAGTTGGTAATAGGTCTGTTGCTCCTGTTCGGTTAAATCTTCAATTCGCACAGTTTCCCAAAATGCCTGACTTTTCTCCGAAGATCCTTTTTGAACATCCAGTTCAGCTTCATCGAAAAGTTTGGGCGATAGTTCAGGATTAATTTCTGGGTTGCTCACATAGGTGCGACTTTCCCCATACATCTTATAGCCAGTAAGCTTAACGGTAAGGAAAATCATATCGGTGTTGAGCTGTTCAGGAAACCACACACCTGTTTCGGTTTTTTTGTACTGCTGCTGAACCCTTAATCGAAGCGTAGAATTATCCGTAGCCGGTTCTGCCACCACATTTTGAATAGCATAATCGGGAGCTGAAATGTAGAGCACACCTTTTAGTCCATCGAATGTTGAATTTTTACGGGGTTGAAATCGAATCACGTAAACACTATCGCGACCGCTAAACAAGGTGTCTTCAAGTACAAAAGAATAAACATCTTCACTGTTCCGACTGATTGGGTTGAGGAGTTTTTGTCCGCTTAGTTCAACCAATGGCGCATAAAAACTAAAAGGTTGAAACTGGAGCGCGAGCATGAAAACGGAAGCTTCTTGAATTCCTGAAACCTTCGATCCGATTATGTTTTCCTTCACTTTCCCGTTTCGAAAAAGCCGTTCGTTCGATGATTCAATCATGAACAAATGTTGCTTGCTGAAAAGGCTATCGTAGGATTTTAGCTTTTGTTGATCTTCGATTTTCTTAGCTTCGAAAGCCGTGTCGGGACGGCCTGATAGCACGAGTTTATTATAGGTTTGACAGCGGTATGACTTAAGTTTTTCAGGATCGTGTTGATCGCGACGTTTCCAGGTTTCTCGAATGATGCGATGAGCTGGATTTTCACCTGCCAAGAATTCGAATGTGCGAAGTTGTTGAGAGGAAGGGATGAGTTCTACTCGAAGTTTGGTTTTTCCTATATTGGATTCCAATGCTAGTTGCTCGCTTCGGTAACCGATATAGGAAAAGTTAAGCTGAGCAGGATAGCCATTGGGAAGCAGAATGCGAAATAATCCATCGATATCGCTCATCGCAGTTGCCTCGGGAAAACCTTGAACGGCAATGCTAACAAACGCAAGCGGACGTTTCTGGGCAGAGTCGCGCACCATACCTTCGACAAAGGTTTGACTAAAAACCTGAGGTGCAAGAAGAAGCAGAAAGAGTAGAAACCGAAGATTCATTCGGGCGAATATACAAGATGTGAGTGAGTTGGATTAGATTATAGAGGAACGAGTGAGACGGATTTTAGGTATTAAGGGGATGAGTTTTCGTGGATTATTTTTTTGAATGGAAAGTCCTGATTTGAGCGATGCTTACTTTCAATAAAAAACCTATTTTTGCGCCGCTTTGAGTATTCAGAAATACCGGCCTTAACCCGCTGCCATGGACGATGATTACGATCTTCAAAACCGCAAACCGCAGACTGGAAGAAATTCAGAAGCCGGAACCTGGTTGCTGGGTAAACGTTGTCAACCCGAGTGACGAAGAGCTTGCTTGGCTGATAAAGGAATTTCCCTGGGCGGAAGAATACCACCTCGATCCATTAGATATTGACGAAAAAGCACGTGCAGAGCGCGATGAGGATGTGTTGTTTACCTTGATTAAGATTCCACATTTTCAGGGGAAGAAAGACGAAGCTCCTTTTGTGACTATTCCGATGGGAGTTATTCAGAACAACGATTACTTTATCACCATTACCAAGGAAGATAATGTGATTGTGAATGAGTTTGAGAATAACCGGGTGAAGAACCTTCAAACGCAGAAACATTATCGGTTTTTGCTGCTTATTCTCCTCAAAACTGCCACGAAATTTTTGGCTCACTTACGTGAAATCAACAAAACGGTCGATCAAATTGAGGACGATTTGCAATTGAGCATGCGTAATCAGGATATTTTCGATTTGTTGAAATATCAGAAAGTACTCATTTACTATACGACTGCTTTGAAGTCGAACGAGTTGATGATGGCGCGTTTGAATCGCTTGCAGTTGTTACGCACGTATGAAGAAGATGAAGAGTTGTTTCAGGATGTTGTGACTGAGTTCCAGCAGGCCATTGAGATGACGAACATCGCGAATAACATCTTGTTGCAGATGACTTCGGCCTACGCCAGCATCATCAATAACAACATGAACAAAATCATCAAAACGCTTACGTTAATCACGATTGTGTTGTACGTACCGACTTTGATATCGAGCTTTTTTGGAATGAATGTGATAATTCCCGGACAAACATCCAGCTCAGCATTTGCTTGGATTTTGGGCATTTCGCTCACCTTGAGTGCGACTATTTTGTTCATTTTCATGCGTAGACGCTGGTTCTAACATGTACGGTCAGTTTATCTCCAACGGATTACCCGAAACCCGCGTTCAGGTTGATATAGAACCTGGTGTGCTTCGTTTTCAAAATGGAGCTCATAACAAGGAGTTGCGTTCCCAAGATTTAATTGAAGTAAGCTATCCCGGCAAGAACAAAGCATTGCTGTTGTTTCGAGAAGGAAGTCTGTTTTTGGAAGCACCAAATATTCAAGGTACGCTGCGCCATTTCTTGGGTAGTTTTAACGAGAAAGTTTCCATTT
Organism: Flavobacteriales bacterium; assembly: GCA_044358335.1. GTDB lineage: Bacteria > Bacteroidota > Bacteroidia > M30B66 > M30B66 > CALQRR01. The sequence continues at coordinate 3,083 of JBIKOC010000276.1, forward strand.
CAGACCGCTGGAAAGGTCGTGGTTTATGGATTTTATTGATTGTTGGTGGCACGTTCATCAGCATTCTACTTTTACTTTATTTCTTGTTGCTACCTTGGTTAGCAGATCAAGCTGCGATACATTTCCCGAAAGATCAGGAGATTGCTTTAGGCAAAGAGTTGAAGGCTTCTTACCTCAGTACAGAGCGCATCGATGCTGACAAAACCCAATTGCTAAACGAATTTGCCAATCATCTCGATTTAGGTTCCGATTTTCCTGCCGATTATACCGTGGTGGATGCCGATGTCGTGAATGCTTATGCTTTACCGGGTGGACCGATTGTCGTGTATTCAGGTATCATTCGACGCATGGATAATTGGGAAGAACTAGCTGGCTTGTTGGCTCACGAACGCACGCATGTGTTACGTCACCATTCCACACGCAGCTTGTTTCGCAATGCTTCAGGAGTTTTGATGCTCAATTTGGTTTTGGGTGATGCCTCATCGGCGGTCAATATCTTCGCCCAACAAGGACAACAATTGCAT
>JBIKOC010000277.1:0-3598 GCA_044358335.1 Flavobacteriales bacterium
TTTTTCGTTCTGTTCCCTTAAAAAACAGCTGTACAATAACTGCTTGAGATGGTGGATTGGTAATGCTCAGCTGTAATCGACTGTCGCAATCTTGTGCACGAATGTTTGTCAAACATGCCAAGAATAACAGCCAAACAAGCAGCACTTTCCTTTCCAGGAAAAATGGGAATGACATGCCTCAAATAATTAGGAAACCTGAATACCGGTTGAGCCGGAAGAATTGAAATCAGGTAAATGAAGGCGGCCCTTTATTGCACAGCAGCAGGGTAAATCCGGAGTAGCAAATGCTAATAAAATCAACCCGTTCCGGAAAATTGATCGTGGTAATTAACTCGTAACTACCAAGGCTTGATTCAAAACTCTTGATGAAATCGAATCCACAGGAAGCACATTCCTTATTGGATTCTTTCAAGTGATTCTTATCTGAACAATGACCACTAAAATTCCAACCAAGGGCATCGGTTAGTTCGCATGAACTGAATTGGTCTCGATGGTCGGAATGCTCTTGCATACAACGCTCGCGAGAGGTACGATGATCGTGCATTTCCAACGAAGGCAGGAAGCGCAGACAAAATACCAGCAACAGTAATAATCCCGATAGCGATTTAAAGTTCACGTGTCAAAGTTAGACAATTCGGTAAAAATGAATCGATTGAAAGATTAACAATTGTTTTCCACCGAATGTGAGACCTTAATTGATTTTAAAGGTATACAGTTGCAATAACTATCAACAAATGGGGCAACAAAAACAAAATTTGATTAAAAAGTCAATAACTACATTCGATTCTTACGTGTTGCTTCTAATCAATCCGCAATTTATTGAACCAGTTTCCCACTAAGCTGCATCAAATCGATCTCCGCTTGTTTAGCTGATAAAGCTGCTGCTGATTGACGATTGATCGCTTCCTCGTAACTGCGCTGAGCTTCTTTAACAACTAAAATTCCAGCATTTCCTAAACGTACACGTTCCAAAGCCAGACTTAAGTTCTCTTTAGCAGAAATGAAATTCTCATCCTCCAGTTTTAGTAATTCTGAAGCTTGCTGCCATTGACGAATAGCAATTTGAATAGAGGCATTTAACTGCGTTTCGGCTTGTCGAATTTTGATGGCGTCGTTCTCAAACGCAAATTGAGCTTGAGTCATGCGGGTTTTTAATTGTCCGCCGTTGAATAGATTCCAACTTAACGTCAATCCACCATTTAGACCGTTACTTTGGTTGAATAGGGCAAATCCGGCTGAACTACTCGAGCGGTTGAAGTTATAACCCGTGTTTAACTTTAGAATCGGCATACGTTCGGCTTTCACTTCCTGTAAGCGCAAACTGTTCAAACTTTGATTACTTCTCGCTTTGAGCAGACCGGCATTTTGTTCCATGGCTTGCTTACGAATTTCCTCCAACTGAGGTGTAAAACTGCTTTTCAAATCTGTCGGAAATTCATACGCTTGTTCCAGCGCAACACCCATGATTTGATTCAAACTGGTTTGAGCGTTACTGTATGCCATTTGTTGCGTTTTCAGTTGCGACAAAGCTGTGTTTCGATCGACCGTTACTTGCAATAATTCTTGTCGGGATGAGGAGCCTAATTCTACCTTTTTACGGGTGAGATTGAATTGCTCATCTGTTACATCAAGCGCAAATTGGCGAGAACGGACTTCTTGCTTTAATCGGATGACTAAAAAATACGCATCCAATACAGCTGCAATATTTTGCTCAACTTGTTCGCGAAGTTGAAGCTGATTCAGGGATTTCTGCTCTTTTAGTCGATCCCAGGTGATGAACATTTTACCACCATCAAATAAAGTCCAGCTTAACACAGCAGAAGCATTGCTGGCGTTGTTACTTACACCGTTGGTAGCTACTGTTAGTCCGTTGGAAAATCGTTGGTTGATGTTTGTGCTTTGCGCAGATGCTCCGGCAGCCACATCAATTCGAGGAAGCATTCCCGCATTTCCGCGTGTAACAATTGCATCCGAAGATTGCTGATCGTTACGGGCGATGAGAATGGAGTAGTTATTTTTAAGTGCCAGTTCAACAGCTTTTTCAGGGCTGAGTGTTTCTTGCGCATTTAAGACGGCAGAAATCGACACGATTAAACCAGTAATCCACTTAGTTATTTTCATGCGGAGTTCGGGTTTTAGCAATGAATGAATACATGGCTGGAATGACAAATAAGGTTAAGGCAAGCGAAAAGAGCAATCCGCCAATGATGACGATTCCCATTCCCATTCGGCTCACCGCTCCAGCACCTAATGCGAGTGCGATAGGTAAAGCTCCTAATGCGGTTGCGAGTGTGGTCATTAAAATGGGACGTAAACGTGCCGAAGCAGCATTTAAGATGGCGCTGGCTTTATCTTCTCCCCGCTCCTGCAGTTGGTTGGCAAATTCAACGATTAGAATTCCGTTTTTGGTTACCAATCCAATGAGCATAATCATCCCAATTTCACTGAAGATGTTGAGTGTTTGATTGAAATACCAAAGAGAAAGTAATGCACCCGCAAGTGCCAAAGGAACTGTTACCATAATCACCAAAGGATCGCGGAAACTTTCGAATTGAGCAGCGAGGACGAGGTAAATAAGTAAGAGCGCGAGTAAAAAGGCAAAAAGAATATTGGAAGAACTTTCTTCAAAGTCGCGCGAAGCTCCAGTTAATGAAGTAGAGAATGAATCATCTAACAGTTTAGCCGAAATATCATTCATGGCTTTGATGCCGTCACCAATAGTTTTTCCGGGTGCTAATCCAGCCGAAATAGTTGCAGAGGAATAACGGTTGTAATGGTACAATTGCGGCGGACTGCTCACTTCGGCCACGTCGACTATATTATCGAGCTGCACTAATTCACCTGTGTTCGTCCGCACCGAAAGGGATTTCAAGTCGATTGGCTCATCTCGGTTTACCCGATCAACTTGACCAATAACTTGATACTGCTTTCCATTCATGGTAAAATAAGCCATCCGCGAACCACTCAAGGATAATTGCAAGGTTTGAGCAATCGCCTGAACCGACACACCCATACTTTCGGCTTTATCGCGGTTGATGCTAACGTTAAGTTCGGGTTTGTTGAACTTTAAGTTGACATCCACACCTTGGAAAATCGGGTTCTTATTGGCTTCTTCCAAGAATTTAGGAAGTACGTCTTTTAAGCGTTCAAAATTGGGAGCTTGAAGTACAAATTGAACAGGCAAACCACCAAATCCACCGGTTGAAATCGTTTGTTGCTGAATAGCGAACACTTTAGCTTGAGGAAAACCCTTGGCTTTTTTCATCACGTAATTGGCAATATCCTGCTGCGTTCGTTTACGCGTATCGGGCGGTGATAAAGTCAAACGAATAAATCCTGAATTCACGGCACCCGAACCAGCAAAACCGGGAGCTGTAACTGTGAGTATCACATTCTTTTCTGGAACCGAATCACTCAAGAATTCCGACATTTTCAACACAAAATCATCGGTATATTCATAGGAAGCACCTTCGGGAGCACTTACCATTAAACGCATCCAGCTACGGTCTTCTAAAGGAGATAATTCCTTTTGCAAAAGCGGAAAAATCCCGAAAATCATGGCTACAGCTCCAAGAAGAATCAACCAAGCGAGTTTGCG
>JBIKOC010000278.1:0-3593 GCA_044358335.1 Flavobacteriales bacterium
AAAAGCACCCAATCATTTTCGGCTGGCATGCCCAATAAATCTACATCCAGATTTTCACCCAGATTGTCGCGTGTTTCGAACCCATACGGGCGTTGAGGATAACCAGCTGATGTAGCTCCACGAATTTCGATTCCAACGTGTCCGCTATAGATATTTGGCTCTTGATTGAGTAGCGTGTAATTCCCGTCACCATTGTATTTGATGTCCATAAGTGCATCAATTTTAGTTTCGGGTACAATGGTTTGGTTTTGTGTATTGATAAGCACAATGGGTAGTTCGGAACCTTCAAATTGAATGATTCCTAAATCATGCGCACAGAGTTGAAATTCTCCTGTTCCGCCACCATAGCCAAATGCTTGGATAAAAAGCGTTTGGCCCGGAATGAGGTCATAACCTGCTACTAAGGAATAATATCCGCCACCACCATCATCGTCGCAGGCTATTACTTGAAGGTTGAAGCAAGAACTATCGTTTTGAATCCAGAGGGCAAGTCCGGTATCGGTTAAGCCACCATTGGAGGTATTGAAATACACATTTCCAGAAGGAGGAACGATGAGTTTGTACCAGATATCCGCTCCAGCATAATTGGCACAACCGGGATTTAAACCTGAACCGGGAAAATTAGTATTGGATGTTTGAACACAAGCACCCGTATCAATGAGAATGGCAGTGCAGGCGCTCGTTCCGGGAGCAGGTAAAGTATTGCAATCAGCTACATTGTTGAATACGATTCCTGTTGCAGGATTGGGGCCAGCCGAATACACCACGTTATAAGCAGCATCGATTAATGCATAGGAATTTTCCTCTTCGTAATCGGCAGCGGTATATTGTAATCGGATAGAATCTCCCGTGCAGACTTGAAATGTATCGACTGTTCCAGTATTGGATGCAGTGAAAATTCCGAGGGATTGATTGTTTCGAAATATCTCTAATGTGCCGCCATTCCAGCCATCGCCGTAGCTATCGTGCATGTTAATGCTATAGGTACAACATTGGGAAAAGGCGTTAGTAAAGAATAGAAAACTGCAAAGAAAAAGGAGGTAGATTTTCTTCATGAACGAGTTGGATGATTGCAATCTAAATGAACCCGAAAAATACTGGAATAAAACAAGAAGGCAAGGAATAAAATGTGGGTTGACTTGTATGTTTTTATGAAATTCAGTTCTTAAACGTTTAGTAAAGATAGGTCATTACAAAGAGGCTATAGCAACGAGAAATTATCAATCCTATGAGATTCGCATTTGTACCAGTTGCTGTTTAATGAATTTAATTGTACACTTTCTTGGTGTGAAAGATTACAATGTAATAATTTAACATGAAGCAGAATTGCTTTATATTAGCAGTCAAATTGCTGCATGATGAAAAAAGTTGGTAATAAAACGCAATCATTTAATGCCAGTAGAAGCCTACAATCCAAAGCTGCCCAAACGGCTTCTAAAAGTAATTCATTAGTTAATGAAGCGGGCGTAGTGTATAGTTTGAGTAATAAAATGGACCGGGTTAATGCTATACGGTCAGGTATTCCTTATGAATTTATTGAGGTTATAAGTAAGCGATTGAACAATCCAATAAAAAATGTTTTAGCTTTAATTGGAATACCTCAAACTACCTATAACAAAAAAAAGAGCGAGCATTTATTACTTGATAGTAGAAATAGCGAATTAATTATTTTGATGAATGATTTAATAGATTTTGGTTTAGAAGTTTTCAATCAGGAAGAGGAGAAATTTCAACGATGGCTTAAAAAGCCGAATCTTTCACTTGCAGGGAATTCACCCGAAAGCATGCTTGATACCATTACAGGAATCAATGAAGTAAAATTTAGTTTGAATAGAATTGAGTTTGGAAACTTCGCCTAATGGTTGTTTACCGTATTGAACGGAAAAAATATATTGATACAACTTTATCTGGAGTTGGAGCTTCATTATCGGAAGGGTTTCGATGGAATTCTTTAAATACTCGAATTGTTTATTCTTCCGAGAGTAGGGCATTAGCGCTACTTGAAGTTTCTGTACATTTGGATTTAAGTGAAGATTTACCCAATGACCGATATTTAATTGAGATTGAAATTCCGGATGATATATTGATTCAGGAAGTGAGATTAACAGATCTACCCAAAGATTGGAATGCTCAACCTCCCAGTTTAATTACTCAAGTTATTGGGGATGATTTTGTGAGGTATAATGAATCGGCAATTTTAAGAGTTCCTAGTAGTATAATACCTCAAGAATTTAATTACTTAATAAATCCAAATCATCAAGATGCATCCAAACTAAAGGTTTTGAATGCATTTAACATGCAATTTGATTCGAGGTTAAAATTAAAAAGCTGAAAATCAACTGAGAATATAAGTAAGCCTGTTATGGTTGACTTCTCAATCTTATTTTTTCATGCTAATCAATTAAACAAGGCCGTTAATTTATCTTGTCAAAATATCTTCATGTTTGTCTACGAAGTGTTAATTCTTGTCTTGAAACACGCTTCGACACGCTTATATAAAATCATTGTAAAAGCTCAGCGTGCAATCAAAGAAGTTCAAGGCTGGACGATGCTGCTTAGGCGCAAAGCCTTTTTTCGACCATTCTGCTCGGACAATCTTTATTCTAATCTATGTCGAAACTCACCCTCGCCGCCCAGACAAAGCCACCGCTCTGATCCGATTCTAAACCTAATTTTATTTAAAAAATAATTTAATTTATGTCTTTACTCTAGCATTGAGAATTGAGTAATGCAATAAACATCATTGATAGATAATTTTAATGAATACGGTATTTTTAAAATAAAATCTAGCCTTGATTTATTTCTCAATAATCACTTTTGATTGCACGAATTTTCCTCGCTTCGTTTCTAAGCGCATCAAATAAGTTCCGGCAGCTAAATGCTCAACTGGAAATACCCATCCACGCATTCCACTCGGAATCATCAATCGTCCCATACTTCTGCCCGACATATCGAACAACTCTGCATAACGCATGTCTTCTTTTTCCCAGGTAAGCGAAACTTGAGTTTTTGCTGGATTGGGGAATACTTTTAAACTTAAATTTTCCTCAAATGAAATTGGCTGAATTCCTAGGCTGCTATCCAATTCGGCGAAGGTATATTCTCCCAACATCAAACTATCTAATGCGAACGATCCGTATTTATCAGTTGTGCTAGATAAAGTGTTTTTTGTCGCATCAAGCAACGTCCAATCTGACCTATTATCTTTTCGATATAACAAAACCAATTTAGTTTCATCGGTGATTAATTCATTATCCAACCAGCCACTTGATGTACTGGAAGTTCTTCCGTTGTAAGTGAATTTAGCACTTGCTTTCCAACCATCACGCAACACGCCGTCCACATGCCAGTAGCGGTTTGGACTTAATCGATACATGGCAAAAGCTTGTTTAAATGGATCAGGTGCAACCCAATTATGCTCAACCCGAATTAATACCGAATCTTGAACAGTGCTTGTATTAATTTCTAACAAGGCATTTGCCCAATTGGCATTACCAGTTGTTTTAATGAATCGTTCTTCTGCCGTCACCGCTTGGGAAATAGCTTCGTTGCGGTTTAAAGTAACATATACCGGTTCAAATGGAACGAAAACA
>JBIKOC010000011.1:0-12264 GCA_044358335.1 Flavobacteriales bacterium
CATCAGTAAAGAAAATAAAAAAGCCAGCCCTTTTAGGGACTGGCTTTGCTTTCAAATTCAGCCGATTATGCAGAAAGAATCATATCTTTTTGCTTCACAATTTTTCGCAAATTGATTAAAGCATACCGCATTCTTCCCAATGCAGTATTGATGCTCACGTTTGTGAAATCAGCAATTTCCTGAAAACTCATATCAGCATAATGACGAAGGATTAATACCTCTTGTTGTTCCGCAGGAAGTTCTTTGATGAGTTTCTTAACGTCTTTCAGAATCTGATCTTTCACCATTTTATCTTCTACGTTGTCGTCCTCAATCCGAAGTGTACGAAAGATGTCAAAATCATCCTTCGGCTGAACTACCGGAATGCGTTTAGATTTGCGGAAGTGGTCGATGCTTAGATTGTGCGCAATTCGCATAATCCAAGGCAAAAACTTCCCCTCTTCATTGTAATTCCCTGATTTTAGGGTGTGAATAACCTTCACGAAAACATCCTGAAAAATGTCTTCAGCCAATGCAGAGTCCTTCACCAACATTCGGATGTAGGTAAATACCTTCTGCTGATGGCGACTAACCAATACAGACAATGCTTCTTCGTGACCGTTGATGTAGTTGCGGACCAGTTCCTGATCCTGAACCTGAGCTAAACGCATACAGACCTCCTTTTTTAACTGTGTGAGTTATTCTAAAAAGTAGAGGTGTATGCTATAGGCGCTTCTAAATTGGTTCTTAAAAAAAAGATCGGCAAAACTTCGTGGTTTGTCGATCGTTATTAGCAAAGTAAATAAAGGTTTTTGACAAATGCAAGTTTTGAATTCATAATTTTGCAAATATCTTACAGATGCCAAAGCTCTCCTCTGATCTCTTCGATCCCCGTACCACCATATATATTAAAGGTGCCCGCGTCCACAATTTAAAAAATGTAGATGTAGCACTTCCCCGCAATAAACTGGTAGTTATTACCGGATTATCAGGTTCGGGAAAATCATCTTTAGCTTTCGATACCCTTTATGCCGAAGGACAAAGACGCTATGTAGAAAGCCTTAGCTCTTACGCACGTCAGTTTTTGGGCAGAATTAATAAGCCTGATGTTGATTTTATTCAAGGTATTTCTCCTGCTGTTGCAATTGAACAAAAAGTAAATTCTACCAATCCTAGATCTACAGTCGGAACCTCAACCGAGATTTACGACTACATGAAACTGCTTTTTGCCCGAATTGGGAAAACCTTTTCTCCGGTCTCCGGTGAACAAGTATTTCGATCAACTTCAGCTGATGTGGTCGATTTCATCAACACTCAACATAAGGGTGCTAAAGTCTCGATCTACGCTCCTCTCAACAATGATCGCTTCGACAATAAACCGGCCAGCCTATCTCTGCTTAGGCAATTAGGTTTTTCTCGTATGCGAATTGGTCAAGAACTCAAGCGTATCGAAGATTGGGAAAATGATGGGAAAACACTAAAAGGTAAAACCCTGGAACTCCTCATCGACCGTTTTGTGGTTAACCAAGAAGATGAAGATAACAATAGCCGCATCTCCGACTCTGTTCAAACTACTTTCTATGAGGGTAATAATGAGTGCATTGTAGAAGTTGTTCTGGAAGGCGGCACCATTCTGACCAAACGCATGAATAATCGGTTCGAAGCCGATGGAATTGTTTTCGAAGAACCGAGCGTTCATCTCTTTAGCTTCAACAACCCTTTTGGTGCCTGTAAAACTTGTGAAGGTTTTGGAACCGTTATCGGAATTGATGAAGGACTTGTTGTACCAGATAAAAGTCTATCCGTTTACGAAGGTTGCGTGGCTCCTTGGAAAGGTGAAAAAATGAGTGAATGGCGCGACAATTTTGTCAAACATGCCATGAAAGTTGATTTTCCAGTACATCGAGCTTATTACGATTTAGATGAAAACCAGCTGGATCAACTCTGGAACGGAACTCCTCATGCCGAAGGAATTAATGCTTTCTTCCACTATGTAGAAGAACAAGCATACAAAATTCAATATCGGGTGATGTTATCGCGCTACCGCGGTAAAACAAGTTGCCCCGATTGTAAAGGAACACGATTGAGAAAAGATGCCGGATACGTTCAAGTGGGCGGCAAAAGCATCATCGAGCTGGTGCTTATGTCAATCGATCGCGTTAAAGCATTCTTCGATCAAGTTGAATTAGATGAATACCAAGCCCAAGTTGCTAAACGTGTTTTAGTAGAAATTCAAAGTCGACTTGGATTCTTATGTGATGTTGGATTAGGATACTTAACACTAAACCGCCTCTCATCTTCTCTTTCGGGTGGTGAAAGTCAACGTATAAACTTAGCAACTTCGATCGGTTCTGCTTTGGAAGGCTCGCTCTATGTGCTAGATGAACCAAGTATCGGCCTTCATTCTCGTGATACCGATCGTTTAATCACCATTCTTAAACGATTAAGAGATTTAGGAAATACCGTTATAGTTGTTGAACACGATGAGGAAATCATGAAAGCGGCCGATGTTCTTATCGATATGGGACCGGAAGCCGGTACTCATGGAGGAAACGTTGTGTTCCAAGGTGTTCATGCCGATCTCATTACAGCCGGAAACAGCTTAACAGCCGACTACCTAACAGGCAGAAAAGAAATTGCCCTTCCTACAAAAAGTCGCAAATGGAATCAATCCATTCAAATTAAAGGTGCACGCCACAACAACCTCAAAAGTGTAGATGTTACTTTTCCTCTTGGAGTGATGACGGTCATTTCAGGTGTTTCAGGATCGGGAAAAAGTTCTTTAGTTAACAAGATTCTTTATCCTGCTTTGAAAAAAATGTTCGAAGGATATTCTGAACAAACCGGACAATTTGATCGACTCGAAGGTGATTACAGAAGCATTGGTGCAGTAGAATACATCGATCAAAACCCAATTGGGAAATCAAGTCGGAGCAATCCGGTAACCTATGTAAAAGCATACGACGAAATTCGAACTCTCTATTCAATCCAACCGGTTGCAAAAACCCGAGGTTACAAACCTTCCGCTTTTTCTTTTAATGTAGAAGGTGGCCGATGTGAGGAATGCGAAGGAGAAGGATTCGTTACCATCTCGATGCAGTTCATGGCCGACATCAAACTTCAATGTGATGTGTGCAATGGAAAACGGTTCAAAGATGAAATCCTTGAGGTAGAATACAACGGAAAGAACATCTACAACATCCTTGAAATGACTGTTGAAGATGCAATTCACTTCTTTAGTAATGGCAAAAATTTAGCAACCGACCAACGTATTGTTGCTAAGCTTCAACCGCTTGCTGATGTAGGTTTAGGTTATGTTCATTTAGGACAAGCATCTTCCACTCTTTCGGGAGGAGAAGCTCAACGTATAAAGCTCGCATCCTTTCTCACTAAAGGAAGTTCAGCCGTTCACACCCTTTTCATCTTCGACGAACCTACAACTGGATTGCATTTTCACGACATTCGAAAACTTTTGGATGCGTTTAATGCACTCATTGCACAAGGGCATTCGCTCGTTATCATAGAGCATAATCTAGATGTAATTAAGTGTGCTGATTATGTTATTGATCTTGGTCCTGAAGGCGGTGATACCGGCGGGCAAGTAGTTTTCGAAGGAACACCTGAAGATTTAGCTAAGCGAGAAGATTTGTGGACCGGTCGATATTTGAAAGAGAAATTCAATTGATTATTATTCGCCTTTTTACCCCGTTCGAAAGCTAATTCCCTTGCTACCTTTGCTTCATTATGAAACCTTCTCTTCCTAAAGGAACACGCGATTTTTCACCTCTTGAGACTGCACGTCGCCGATATATATTCGAAACTATTCGTGAATCGTTCGAGCTTTATGGATATCAATCGCTCGAAACTCCTGCTATGGAGAACCTTTCAACCCTTACAGGTAAGTACGGAGAAGAAGGCGATCGGTTGATTTTTAAGATTCTGAATTCAGGTGATTTTCTGAAAGAAGTTAGAGAACAACAAATAGATCTAGAAGCTGTCAATAAAGTGCTTCCGCTTATAAGTGAAAAAGCTCTACGATACGATTTAACGGTTCCATTTGCTCGCTATGTGGCTATGAACAAGGATAAGCTAGCTTTCCCATTTCGTCGTTACCAAATGCAGCCTGTTTGGAGAGCCGATCGTCCGCAAAAAGGGCGTTACAGAGAATTCTGGCAATGCGATGCTGATGTGGTTGGAAGTGCTTCGCTTATAAACGAAGCGGAGTTGATTCAGATTTACGACCGAGTATTTTCTGCATTCGGATTACCAGTAAAAATCCTAATCAATAACCGGAAGATTTTAAGTGGTTTGGCGGAAGTTATTGGCGAGCCTGATCGACTGATCGATATTACTGTTGCCATCGATAAACTCGACAAGATTGGAGTTGAAAAAGTGGAGCAGGAAATGCGCGAAAAAGGGGTGAGCGAACAAGCTATCGAAAAGCTAAAACCACTGTTTACTATATCGGGTGGAATCCAAGAAAAATCAGGTTTTCTAAGAGATTTCCTTTCCACATCCGAAACAGGTAAAAAAGGTATTGAAGAGCTCGAAACCTTGCTGAATTATTTCCAAGGTGAGGATGGTTTCAAATTAGAAACATCAGCACTCGAGTTGGATTTAACATTGGCTCGTGGATTAAATTATTACACTGGAACCATCCTGGAAGTAAAATCAAAAGATGTGGAATTCGGAAGTATTGGTGGAGGTGGTCGTTACGATGATTTAACTGGCATTTTCGGACTTCCCGGTGTTCCAGGTGTTGGTATTTCCTTTGGAGCTGACCGAATTTATGATGTGCTACTGATGCAGGATTTATTTCCCGCTTCAGCTATTACTGGCACAGAAGTTCTGATTGCTAATTTTACTAAAGAAGATGAACGCGCTGCTATTCCTTTGCTGCAAGCATTACGACAAGAGGGTATCAAGGCAGAAATCTATCCCGAAATTTCTAAACTGAAGAAGCAATTCGAATATGCCGAAAAGAAAGGCATTCCCTACTTGATGATTTATGGAGAAGGCGAACGTGCTGATAAGTGCATCCTCACCAAAGAACTTTCTTCTGGAAAACAAATTTCTGTTCCGCTCGAAAAACTGTCTTTTTTCAGAGAACTCTTTTGACACACGCAGGGATTTCTAATAATTTCCCACCTTGCGATTACCAAAATCAACCACAACTATGTTAGGTCAATCTATTGATCCATCCCATTGTTATTTGGAAAGGATTCATCATTTGCTCCAATCTGGAGAACGAATCTTTCTTTCCGATGAAGCAAAAGCAAGTATTCAAAAAGGTAGAAATTATCTCGATGAACGTTTAGCAAAATCAGATGCGCCAATTTATGGAATCAATACTGGTTTTGGCTCCTTGTGTGATGTTCAAATTAGTCATGACCAACTCGAACAACTACAGGAAAACCTAGTGAAATCTCATGCCTGCGGACAAGGAGAACCTGTTCCTCCTGCTATTGTTAAGGCGATGTTATTACTTAAAGTCCAATCGCTTACTTATGGCTTGTCTGGTGTTCAGGAAATTACCGTTCAACGTCTAATCGACTTTTATAACGAGAATGTTCTACCAGTAGTTTATCAGCAAGGTTCATTAGGCGCATCGGGCGATTTGGCTCCTTTGGCACATTTATGTTTGCCATTGCTAGGATTGGGTGAAGTTTGGGTGAATGGCATTCGTCAACCTGCGGCAAGCGTTTTAGAACGATTTGGGTGGGAGCCGATTAAACTTCAATCCAAAGAAGGTTTAGCACTTCTAAATGGAACTCAATTTATGAATGCTTATGGCGTGAGTTTGAGTGCTGAAGCCATGCGTCTTTTCAATTGGGCTACCGTTATAGCTTGTATTTCAATAGATGCTTTTGATGGTCGTCCGGATCCGTTTCATCCGCGTATTCATGAAATTCGTCACCATCATGGCCAACAGGTCATTGCTGCAACGGTAAGGCGTGTATTAGATGAAAGTGAGATTCTAAAACAAGAAAAAGCACACGTCCAAGATCCTTATTCATTCCGCTGCATTCCACAGGTTTTAGGTGCTTCGTTTGATGTTTTGCGACATGCTCAATCAGTTTTTACGAACGAACTAAATGCCGTTACCGATAATCCTACTATTTTCCCCGACGAAGACTTGATTATTTCAGGTGGAAATTTCCACGGTCAACCATTAGCTATGGCGCTCGATTATTTATGCCTTGCTATGCACGAAGTGGGAAGTATTTCCGAACGCAGAACCTATCAACTTATTGGTGGAAAGCGTGGATTGCCTCCTTTCTTGATTGCTAAGCCGGGACTTAATTCTGGTTTGATGATTCCACAATATACACAGGCTTCAATTGTGAGTCAGAACAAGCATTTATGCATGCCCGCTTCTGCCGACACAATTGACTCGTCAAATGGACAAGAAGATCACGTGAGTATGGGCGCAAACGCTGCAACCAAGGCTTGGCGGGTAATGGAAAACCTGGAAAAAATTCTGGCAATTGAGCTACTCAATGCTGCTCAGGCAATGGAATTCCGTAGACCTAAAAAATCATCTGCTATCATTGAAGAGTTGCTTATAGCTTATCGTAAAGTAGTTCCTTTCGTGGATGAAGATCGTTTGCTATACACCGATATCGAAAACAGCCGACTATTTCTTAAGAATCATCATCTTCCGCTTTTCATATAGCGCAGCTGATAGATTCGATCTTTAACCTCAGAGTCTTCGGGCATTTGAATTAGCCAATTATCCAAAACATAGATAGCTGAATCGGATTTGCCCATGGTTTCGTAGGCAATGGAAAGATTCATGTAGGCTGTTCGTTGTCCGGGATCTTCTTCGATTATCGAATTCAAAATCTTCACCGAAGCCGGATAATCACCTATATCGTATTTCTCTTTTGCCAGTAATAGCTCTTGTTCGGTTTGATGCTGGAGATACCAGTTCCAACCTATGAAAAGAGAAACGATAGTCAATACGAATAGGATGGACAGCAAAGCGGGTTTAAGCAAGCTTTCTCGTTGATGATTTTCTTCGTCAGCTTCTAGAAATTTATGGTAGTGTGAATATTGAAAAGCTGCTCCGACAATGGAAAGGATGATATGGAAAGCCTCTAATACCCAATCCCACGATTGAGGTAAAAAAATCCACCCAAAAACTAAAAGCAGAAAAAGCAAGCCTCCAACTAGAAACGTAGGCCAAACTAGATTGGGCTTTCCAAGTTTTCTAAAATTGATTCCCCACAGAATTACAGCAGGTAGAACTAAACAGAAATAACTTATAACTCCAATATAGAGCGGATTCCAGACCTTTCTCACAGCTATTAATTACTCAGTAAAAATAAAAAGCTCCAGGGATGATTCCTACTGTCCAAGAACGAAGATACTCACCCGAAATAGCTCTATAAACCAAGGCCTCACCAGCTTGTTGGTAATCGCGTGCATCACTTGCCCAAATGGTCGAATCGATTGCATTATACCCTAAACCGTAAAACAAACGAGAACCTTGTGCTATAAAAGGATTCGTAGGTAATTCTGATGCATTAACATCCAACTTAAAAACACCTTTGTTCAGATAGATCAAAGATGAAGCATCCAAAATGGAGTTCAACTTACTTGGATGATCAAGAGTTGAGAACTGAAAGCTCTTCAGCACTGAACGACTTACTGGATCAATACACCACAAACTTCCTCCCGTTTCAACAGCTGGAGGAATATGCCCTTCACACAAAACCCAAATACGATGATTCTTATCTATGATTAAATCCTTAGGAGCATCACCAACAGCAATAGAATCAACAAATAAATTCGTTTCTGGATTAAGCAGCATAAGTTTACCACGTGTTACATTACTTATCCAAATTAGGTTTTGAAGATCTTTTATCATGCCTTCGCTCCAACCTGGGAAAGGAATTTCACTAATAAGTGCTCCAGATGTCGAATTTATTACGTGAACTGACTGCGCATACAAGTCACTCACATAAACCCGATTCGAAAAAGGAAGTAAATACCGAGGTGATTGTAACCCTGTTAATGGACTTGAAGCTACAAACGTGCTCTTATTAACGCGTTCTATCTTTTGGGAATTATTCACTACTAACCATAACTCATCACCCACCATTGCAATCGATTGAAATACGTCTCCTAAAGGTCGCTGATTAGCCTGTTGAAATACATCTGCACTTACAGTTCCCGATTCTAGATCGATTCGTGTCAGAGATGCATTGCCCCATTGAAAATTTCCTTCATTCAAAATGAGAGCTGTTTTACTCACATCTACAGGCACAATAGGAGTAGGTTCGGGATCATCCTTCTTGCATGATACCACAAACATCAGCATCCACATCAGCATTAACAACTTTCTCATTTCTGAATGATAAAGCGTTTACGAAGCATTTGTTGATCGTTACGAAGAAGCAAGATGTATACTCCTGATTTCAATGAATGGACATCTATCGAAAAACCATCACCTTGTTTTTCAATTGCTTGATTGGTGCAAGCTCTACCATCGGAAGTATAAACTTCGCCCATCCAGTTCCCGGAAATTGTTTCATTCCATTTCACATGAAGAACGGAAGATGCCGGCTGAGGAAATAAAACTATCGAAGACTCCGATTGTGTTGTATAATCGATAGCTGCAGGATCGTTATTGTGAATCACACCAACTGCATCCAAATCAAATCCAGATGACATAAATGGTGTTGGGAAAGGATCATTCACCTTTCTTCCTGCTGCATCCCTCGTACAATATTGAGGTTGAATACTCCCAACCACATCTACAATTCGAACATGAGTTATTGAATTGATATCCAAACCTGAAGTGCTTTCTAATTCTTGTAAATCGAAAGGAGTTCCATATAGCATGACATATTTTCCTGCCAGATTATTCAAATTCTTCGCATCGATGTAGTTGAATCCTGCAATTTGAAGAGACGTGTCGGTAAGTGATGAAGCCGGAAAACGGAAGAAATTTTCACCATCCGAACTCACTTCTACGAAACCTAATTCGAGAAATGAACCATCAAAACTATTCTCAAAAACCGCAAAATCAGGCCCTGCACCATTACGAATACTATGAGCAAACTGCAAAGTAGCTGAACCACCATCACCCAAACTCACCACTGGATTTTCACCTGCTTTCCCTAATGCATACGCTTCAATTCCGCTACTAACATAACCTAAAGAATCAACTCCTATTTGCATCCAACCACGCTGCACAACTGCCGAATTTGCCCAGGCAACAAAAGATGTACTACTCACATGAATAGCCAATGAACCGGGTTGTCCGGCTGGAGGATCAAATTGCGCTTTTGTAATAAGCGGAATTGCAAGTAGTAAAATGGAGAGGATTGTTCTCATTAGTGTTGAACTACAAAAGTACGAGTATCGGTTACGCCATCAGCATGTAAATGAATGAGATAAAGCCCGCTAGCTAAATCTGAAACATTAATATGTTCCGTAACAGAATTACATGAACCATTCTTCACCAAGTTTCCTGCGGACGAATAGATACTATAATCGATTTGAGTCGGAATTGTTTGTCGAATGCTTAATATATCAGCAACCGGATTAGGGAAAATGGAAAGTGCAGATTTAGCTACGGTATTAATGGAATTAGGTACAACATTCACTTTAAAATCATCTAAACAGAAATATTTGGGTGTATTGATTCCAAATTCTCCAACATCACTCGATTCAAATGAAAACACTATCGAATCGACCACGCCCATGGCTGTTAAATCAACGCGTAGCCAATCTCGATGAATATAATCCAAGGTATTATCTTCAAATGTGAAATCTGCTAGATGAACAATTACATCTGTTCCTGTAGCTTCGCCATTCCGAATTCCAGTAAAAGTGACTGTGAAAAAATCTGGATCATTCCCAGAAACACCACCAAACTTCTTGGAAAACCCATCACCATCGCGCATGTTATTGTATGCAAATGTGTTATTGGTAATGTAAAGTTCGATTGGTTCGAAAGCATATAGTCCGTTTGCATTTCCAGGTATGAATCTGCCATCATCATATGCAATTGCATAATTAGCCGAGCCTTCATTTCCAGAAGCAGCTTTACACGAATACATATTCAAGTAACCGGATGTAACCGAATCGGTCATATTGCTATAAGCAAAACCATCTAGCCAATATCCACCAAATGCTGTATCCCAGCGAGTTGGAAAGAAAGCATTATGACTAGTAAAGCCGGTTGATACACCATCTGCTGCAACCCACCAAGAATCGGGGCTTAGTGTTAAATCTTCAAAATCGACTGTGGTTTGAGCAAAACCAAACATGTTCGAAAATAAGACGAGAGTTGAAAGGATTATATTTTTCATTTTGTTGAATTGGGTTGAAATGTAAATGAGATGCCTGTTTGAAATGAAAACAAAGGCATCGGTCGCCAGGCGATTACTTGATACGATTTTTGAAGCAGGTTAAATGCATTGAGAAAGAAGGAAACTTGATGCTCTTTTAATTCCAATTGTTTTGAAACCGATGCATTTAACAAGAAAAAACCTGGTAACGACTTTTCATTATCACTGGTGATATATCGTTCTCCAGTATAGGTGGAACTTAATTCAATATGAAATCCTTTCCACCAATATGAAATCCTAGCATTCCATGTAAAATGTGGCACATACACCAATTGTTTTTTAGATTCAACAATACTTCCAATATCCGTTTTCTCTGCCGTTACCCAAACATATTGTGCATTACTAGTAAAATGAAGTGATTGCTTTTTCTTAAAATGCCGATGAACCTCAATTCCAGCATCTAATCCTCTACTATATACTTGCGGCACGTTTACAGGTGTCCAAAATGAGTTAGATGGAAGCCAAACAATCCAATTTTTTATATGATTACTAAATACGGAAGCCTTTCCAAGTATCACAAATGGGAGTTTCTCCACATAATAATTTAGTCCAAATTCAGAAGCAATTCCACTTTCTGGTTTTAAGGATGGATTTCCACCCGGTTGCCAATACAAATCATTCAAGGTTGGTACTCGAAAACTACGAGCAACTTGTCCGCGAAGAGTTAGTGACTTTATAAGTGGATATGAGGCTGAAAGTGAAGGTATAAATGGTACAAACTGCCGGTTGAACCATTCTTGTCGTGCTTGTATTAACGTGATTAATTTCCCTTTACATAACTCAGATCGAAATGAAGTAAAAGCAGCTCTTCGGTCTTGATTAACCATAGCACTACCATATCCCTGGGCATGTGCAGTTGAATAGCTATAATTTCCACCCAATTGAAATCGGGAATGAATAGATGGAAAATTCTTCCCAAATTCAGTTTCAGTTAAATAGGTCTTAGCATGATTTGTAGCATAAAGGCTTAATAAAGAATCGTTGAATACTATTCCCTCCTGAAGAAATCCGGTTTTTAGTTGAATATCATATTGATTACTCACTCGTTTCCATGACAACATTCCTCGCCAAGTATCATCCTGTTGCGATGCGGCAGCAATTGGAATCGTTTCTATAGGAGGAATTTGACGGGTTGACGATTGCCCCCAAACGGATAATTGCAACTGACTATATTTTCCTGTAACCCAATACAGGTCTTGTAACCACCCCTTCATTTTTTGAGCAGCATTTATCTGCTTTTGCTTAGGTTGGCCAAATGCCGCATCATTGATAAACGAAAAATCATTCTCAACCTGCGAATGGAACAACCGTGTTCGAAATGAAATACGACCAAACGAATATGCTACATCCACCGCTGTTTGTCTAAATCCAAAACTTCCTATTGATTGTTGAACAAGAAAATGATTTGTTGTTTGTTCAGAGCCGAGATGAATCGTTCCTCCTATAGCACCAGTTCCCCAAGAAGCAGCACTAGCGCCAGATTGCAAACTAAAATGGTCAAATAAAATAGCTGGAACAAGACTTAAATCCATTTGTCCATTCATGCTGCTTTGTAAGTTCAAGCCATTCCAAACCAAAGCGGTATGAGCAGCACCCGTTCCACGAATTGAAGGAGATGAAAGTGTTCCAGGGCTGTATTGACGGATGAAAGAAGCCGAATTCCGACTGAGAAGTTCGGCTAATGATTGTGCGTTCTTACCCGCTTGTTGTGTTGAGAAAACACTCTGTTGTAAACCGGGATTTGAACTTGGGATTCGATTGTCCTGAACTTGGAATACAGGAAGCTGATGTATAGAATCTTTTACAGCGGGTTGTCCATTCGACCCGAGGCCAATGAGCAAAAAAAGTAAGCATGTGATAATTCTATTTTTCATCGTTCTTGTTCATCCGCATGGGAAAAACAAAACAGGAATGAACGAAC
>JBIKOC010000279.1:0-3587 GCA_044358335.1 Flavobacteriales bacterium
TCAATTGATTTCGCAACCTCTTGTGAAGCTTCTACTTCAATATTTTGCTTTAATACAGATTGACCTGTTAATGTTACGATGTTAATTGCGATCACTTCTTTTACACTACCAGCAATGTAATTAAATACAAAGTTGTTTGAAAAAGGATTAGGGTAAACAGAAGACACTCCAGATTCATCAGGAACGTTGTTCTCAATTTGATATGAACGAGCTGAACTTGTTGGTTGTCCGTTTGAAGTACAATTAGTACCATTAATAGAAGTTACACCATCAACATCATACCCATCAGATCCAGAAGGGAAAGCAGATTTCTTACTACGATCAATAATGCGTAAATATTTCAACCCGTACAAAGCACCATTAAAATCAATCCAACCATCTTGATCCAAAACAGTTCCGTCTTCAGTTGTTGAAAGTAAAACCCATTCAGAACCACAAGCAGAACCATAGAACTCTGCTTTTTCAGGATAATTAACCGAACCAGATGTTTCAGTAACGAATAAATCAGCACCTGGCTTATCGAAAACAATATAATCAAAAATTAACGTAATCTCTCCTCCAAAACCTAATGAGGTAAAAGTAATTGGATTACCATTATTGTTTTGTGGGAAACCTGTTGCATTAGCTGGAATTCTACGAGAAGCTGGAATTGACGCTGGATTTGCAGGTAAATAGTTTTGATAACCACGTGGAGCCCCGGCAAGGAAAGTTGTGTTAAATGGAGCAGTTGAAGAAGCAGACCCATTCAAACACTGAATTCCATCTAGATCATACCCATTTGCAGACAAATCATTTTGAAATGGATGCGTAATTGGACTGATATCATGGATTTTTACATAACGAATCCAATCTAATCCAGTTCCTTCAAGATCAAATGAACCATCCTGACAAGTACTGCCAACACAAACAAAATTACATCCGTCTTGAGAAGCAAATACCTCTGCTTTTTCTGGATAACGACTACAATTGGAAGTACTAAATGTAGTTTCTACAACACGGAAATCAGCACCTGTTCCATTGGCAAGACGATCTGTTAACATAACAGTCATTTCACCACCAAAGCCTAAAGACACATAATTAATTGGACCTTGAGCGTCAGAATTCTGTGGAGTACCGAGTACATTCTCGGTATTTAAAAAACTAGCAGGGATTACCGAACCATCTTTACGTTTAGCTGGCTGAAAAGATGTTACGCTTTGAATAGTAACCTGACATGCTGTTCCTGGATTTGGAAGATCAGGTTGAGCATTACTTAGGTTCATATTTACCCCTAAACCGAGCACTAATGAGGAGAAAATTACTCCTATTCTTGTTGAGTTGTGATGTTTCATAAACACGTGTTGTTGGTGAAAATGTTAAGGTTGGTTGAATAGACAAATATAATCAATTCAAATAGCGAAACAAAACCGAACTAATTACAAGCTTTACAAAAAAAAAGCGGCTTAACACATTGTGCTAAGCCGCTTCAAAATATTATCTTGTTACTAGTTCTTTATTATCTTCATACTTTGTTTTTGACCAGCCGATTCAACACTAACAATGTAAACACCTCTAGGCAATTTAGCACCATTAATATCATGTGAATATTTGGTATTCTTCGGAACTGATAATGATTCCTGATGTACCATTTGTCCAACATAATTAAACAATCGAACTGTCACTTTTTCATTAACTGTCCCCGTTTCATATCCGAGTTTAAAAGATTCACGGAATGGATTAGGACTGATTTCAATTTCTGCAATTTCATCTGGAACACTATTATTGTCATAGGCTGAAATACGCTGACTTCCTCCAGAGATACCTCCAGCAATAGGAGTGTTACTACTTGGGCAATTCTCATTCAAAACTAAAATTCCATCCAAATCGTATGCATCAGCAGAATTTGGAAATGAGGCCATTGGTGAACGATCAGTTACTTTAATAAATTGAATGGCATAAACACCATCTCCAACATCCAAGCTTCCATCTAAACATATTTCACCCATTGGATTCCAATTTATTCCATCTAAAGACCCCTCAAAATAGGCTGCTTCAGGATAAGTTTGGCAATTCGGCGCTCCAAAAGAAGTCTCAACTACTTGTAAATCTGCACCTTCCTCATTAAACACCACATAATCAAATTTCAATGTAACACTTCCATTGAATCCTAGTGAAACGAAGTTCACACCTAGATCATCGTTTTGTGGAATTCCCAGTGCATTCTCCGGATTCGTTCTTGAAGGGTGGATTTCAGATCCATTCTTGCGATTTCCTTTAACATATTGAACAACCTCTTGTGCAGATCCAGAAACGAGTCCATCATCAGCAGTTCCATTGGATGTTCCATGTAAACACATTATACCGTCTACATCATAACCATCTGCAATGTCATTATTATAGGTATGATTTACAGGACTGATATCTTTCAACTTGACATATTGTATCCAACTCATTCCACCGAAATCAAACTGAGCATCTTGGCAACCTTCACCTAAGTATGTAAAATGACAACCATCTTGCGAGCCAAAAGCTTGAACTCGTTCTGGATATCTATTACAATTTTGATTTCCAAAAGTAGTTTCTGTAATGGCCAAGTCATCTCCTTCGCCATTTGCGATAGGGCTTGCAAACTTCAAAACGATTTCGCCACCAAATCCTAGAGAAACAAAATTAAGAGCATCATCCCCTTCTGGTGCTCCTAATGCGCGATTTGTGATTTGTCGTTCAGGTGCTACAGCTGAACCATCATTTCTCTTAGCCGGAGTGTATGAGATAACTTCAGTTGCATAACAACCTTGTGCCGAACAAGCTTCTTCTGAAGATGCTTTTGTCTTTTGTTGCCACACCATGTTTTCGTTTTGCCAACGAATACGAACTGTATTGGAACCTGGAATAGTATTCGTGTAGAAAAAATTCTCCCCAGAATGAGCTATTATGAGTCCCGTTTGAAAATAAGGATAAACGTCCCATTCAACTGGAACGTCAAATTCATTTGGATTATTAACTCGCCAACGTCTCATTAATGCAGGATTCTCAGAACACATGGAAGTTAAATTCAATTCTTGAACTACCTGACCATCCTCAAATAAATTCGCTTTAGAGTCGGTGGATGTGAAAAAATTAAAATAAATAAGTCCAACCGCAACAACTGCTAACATCATTCCTGCAGCTCCCACTATTAGTCGCTGCCTTAATGACGTTTTGATTGTTGTCTTTTGCCTTAGAGTAGGTTTTCTTTTCATCAGAATGGGTGTAAATCGGTATTCACTTTATTTAATTACCCCGTTTGACGAATAATTATTTACTTGGTTTCAGACATGTATATTAAGAGCATGTAAGTAATCATACAAAATAATTGATAACTAGATATCTAATTATCTATAATACAGCACAGTATATTACTTCTTCATTGCATTTGATATGTAATCTTAAGCATTCATTAGGCATTTAGATAAAACGAAAAAAGCCTGCTCATTTCTGAGCAGGCTTTTTAAGATAGATTATGAAAAATTAGTTCTTAACCAATTTAACTGTTTCTTTAGTAGAAGTAGTTTCTACAGTTAAGAAGTAAACTCCATTGCTGAAGTTACTCAAATCAACTGTTTGAA
>JBIKOC010000280.1:0-3584 GCA_044358335.1 Flavobacteriales bacterium
TCAACCGCTTCTTTTTCCGAGTTGGACGTATCCTTCTGGAGAGTATTATAAATGATAGTATAATCAGCAGAGTTGATATCATCCTTGTGAAGAATGATGGATTTTACTCCTGATTCAAGGATAAGATCTAAATGGTCTTTTTCGATAACCACTTCACGATCAATTATCACTTCGTTACGTTCGATTGAAACTACCTCACCGGTATCCTCATCTACGAAGTCTTCAATCCATGTTTTAAGAACACGAGCAGCTAGTTTACGACCAACTACATTCTTAATACTAGATTTACTCACCTTGAATTCATCCGCAAGACCAAAAATCTCAAGGATATCTTTATCACTTTCATATCCAATAGCACGAAGAAGCGTAGTAACCGGAAGCTTTTTCTTACGGTCGATGTACGCATACATCACACTATTAATATCGGTAGCGAATTCGATCCAGGAACCTTTGAAAGGGATAACCCGGGCGGAGTAAAGTTTTGTACCGTTAGCGTGACGGCTTTGGCCGAAGAACACACCTGGAGAACGATGTAGCTGAGATACAACAACACGTTCAGCACCATTGATAACAAAGGTACCCTTAGGTGTCATGTATGGGATAGTTCCCAAATACACGTCTTGCACGATAGTTTCGAAATCTTCGTGCTCAGGATCAGTACAGTAAAGTTTAAGTTTTGCTTTAAGCGGGACGCTGTGGGTTAACCCGCGATCAAGACACTCTTCAATAGAATATCGGGGAGGATCGATGAAGTAATCGAGAAACTCCAGAACGAAATTGTTACGGGCATCAGAAATAGGAAAGTTCTCTGCAAAAACTTTGAAGAGACCTTCATTCTGACGGTTTTCCGGCGTGGTTTCGAGCTGAAAGAAATCCTTGAACGATTGAACCTGAACATCGAGGAAATCCGGATAGTCAATAGGTAGCTTGCTAGAAGCGAAGCTAAACCTGCTCGGGCGTTTTTTTATGTAAGTCAAGGGACTCGGAATTTAGAATGAAATGATGCAAAAGAAAGGGTGATGCATACAAACAGCTAAAGACCTCAATATAAATTGAAGTCTTAGCTGTTGTTATTGTAAGGGAAGGGTTATTTAACCTCCACTTCAGCACCGGCTTCAGTCAGTTGCGATTTCAACGCTTCTGCTTCTTCCTTGCTTACACCTTCTTTGAGCGGCTTTGGAGCGCCGTCAACAAGATCCTTTGCTTCTTTCAGTCCAAGACCAGTTAATTCTTTAACCAGTTTCACAACTGCTAGTTTGTTACCACCAGCTGCTTTAAGGATTACGTCGAACGCTGTTTTTTCTTCAGCAACCGCTCCACCGTCTCCACCAGCAGGTGCAGCGATAGCTACTGCCGCAGCAGCCGGCTCGATACCGTATTCATCTTTAAGGATTTGAGCCAGTTCGTTCACTTCCTTAACGGTCAGGTTTACCAACTGTTCCGCGAAAGCTTTCAAGTCTGCCATTGTATGTTGTTTTTAGTTGATTGTACAAAAGGGTTATAAAAAAAAGGGGGGGGGTGAGAGTTACTCAGGTCGTTCAGAGAGTGTTTTAACCAAACCTGCGATAGTATTTCCACCCGATTGAAGAGCAGAGATAACATTCTTAGCAGGCGATTGCAACAATCCAATGATTTCGCCGATAACCTCATTTTTAGTTTTGATCGAAATAAGCGCATCGATCTGATTGTCACCAATGTAGAAAGATTCTTCTACAAAAGCAGCCTTCAGGATCGGCTTATCGCTTGTTCTACGGAACTCCTTAATCAATTTAGCCGGCTCATTTACTGATTCGGTAAACATCACTGAAGTAGATCCATGAAGCACAGGGAATAATGGAGAATAATCCATATCCATTCGCTCCAGAGCTTTCTTCAACAAGGTGTTCTTTACTACCTGTAACTCAATCTTTTTATTGAAGCATGTCCGACGAAGTTTATTCGTCTTTTCTACTGTCAACGCTGAAATATCAGTTAGGTAGAAGTTCTTCGTTGCATTTAACTTTTCAACCAGTTCAATGATTACCTGGTCTTTTTCTTCTTTCTTCATCTTTTCAAGAATTAAAAGGTTTTAGATAATCAGGCGCCGACTGACTTAATGTCAACTGCTACTGAAGGACTCATCGTACTTGACAAATAAATACTTCTCACATATACTCCTTTAGCAGAAGAAGGCTTAAGTTTCAGAATAGTCTGAATAAGTTCTTTTGCGTTTTCGAATAGTTTGTCTTCAGAGAAGGACGTTTTGCCAATTGCTGCATGCACGATACCTGTTTTATCCACTTTGAAATCGATTTTTCCGGCTTTTACTTCTTGCACGGCTTTACCTACTTCAACGGTAACGGTACCTGTTTTTGGGTTGGGCATCAGACCTCGTGGACCTAGAACACGTCCTAGAGCTCCAACTTTAGCCATGATTGCAGGCATGGTGATGATTACATCAACATCTGTCCAACCACCTTTAATTTTCTCAATATAATCATCCAAACCAACGTGGTCAGCACCTGCTGCGCGTGCTTCATCTTCCTTATCCGGAGTACAAAGAACTAATACGCGAACTGTTTTACCTGTTCCATGAGGAAGAGACACGATACCGCGAACCATTTGGTTAGCTTTACGTGGATCAACACCCAAACGAACTGCAACATCAACAGATGAATCGAATTTGGTAGTGGAGATTTCTTTTACCAGGCGTGCAGCTTCTAATAGAGCATAGGATTTATCCTGCTCAACTTTAGAAATTACTGCTTTGCGTTTTTTTGTCAGTTGTGCCATTTCACTCAAACATTAAATCGTTAGTTAAAAAGGACGCTGACCGTCAACGTTAATACCCATACTGCGCGCTGTTCCTGCAACCATGCTCATTGCTGATTCAACTGTAAAACAGTTTAAATCGGGCATTTTTGCTTCTGCAATAGAACGTACAGTATCCCAAGTCACGGTTGCTACTTTCTTACGGTTTGGTTCAGCTGAACCGCTCTGTAATTTAGTTGCTTCCTTGAGCTGAATGGCCACAGGCGGAGTCTTGATGATAAAGTCGAAAGACTTATCAACATAAACAGTGATAATCACTGGCAAAACTTTACCGGCCTGCTCCTGTGTACGGGCGTTGAATTGCTTGCAGAAATCCATGATATTCACCCCCTTCGCACCGAGTGCCGGTCCGATTGGAGGAGAAGGATTGGCTGCGCCGCCTTTCACCTGTAACTTTATGAGTGCACCTACTTCTTTAGCCATTTTTGTTTGTTATTGAATCGCGGGGCCTGAATTTGCATGAGGAGGGGAAGCATTATAGTCGGAGAAGACAACCTCATACGGCATCGGGTGTGCCCACTGTTTTTATTCTTTTTCTACTTGCATGTAGTTAAGCTCAAGCGGAGTCTTACGTCCAAAAATCTTAACCATTACAATTAATTTCTTTTTCTCTTCATTAATCTCTTCAATTGTTCCAGTGAAACTATTGAATGGACCATCTACAACTTTAACTGACTCACCAACAATGAAAGGAATGTTTATTTCAGCATCACTTTCTGATAGTTCATCAACCTTACCTAGGATTCTATTAACTTCAGCTGGACGAAGAGGAA
>JBIKOC010000351.1:0-3005 GCA_044358335.1 Flavobacteriales bacterium
TCCAGAGCCATTTCTATCTGAAACGATTGCTAAACCATTAGAAAATGGTTCTGCGTATGTAAACTGTTCAGAAATTGCAGGAAGAAATTTTGCATCTACATACCCATATCTCTTTTTACCTAAATACGGGTATAATTGATTGTTTTGAGCATTTAGTTGTGTGATGAACAACACGGAAAGGCTGAGAAGAAGGAGAAATCTGTATTTCATAACAATTTAAAAGGCGGCCGGCCATGACAAAATCAATGCCAGCCCAACGATTTTTGTAATTTTGCGCTCCTTCGAGATAAAACAGTCGAGATATGTTTGAGAATTTAAGTGAGAAATTTGACCGTGCATTTAAACTTCTAAAAGGGCAGGGTAAAATTACAGAAATCAATGTTGCTGAAACATTGAAAGAAGTGCGCAAGGCATTATTAGATGCCGATGTGAATTATAAAATTGCTAAAGAGTTTACTGACAATGTAAAAGAAAAAGCCCTTGGAGCCAACGTTTTAACAGCAGTTTCACCTGGTCAACTTCTAGTAAAAATTACCCATGACGAATTAGCGTTGTTGATGGGTGGTCATCGTGAAGAGATTAATTTAAGTGGAAATCCAAGTATCATATTGATTGCAGGTTTGCAAGGTTCGGGAAAGACAACTTTCTCGGGAAAATTAGCAAACATGTTAAAGAACAAGCAGAAGAAGAATGTATTGCTTGTTGCAGGCGATGTTTACCGTCCAGCTGCGATTAATCAATTAAAAGTTTTAGGTGAACAGATAGGAGTTGATGTATTTGCTGATTTAGAAAGCAAAGATCCGGTTAGTATTGCTAGACGTGCGATAGAGCATGGTAAGGCACAAGGGAAAAATGTCATCATTATCGATACAGCAGGTCGCTTAGCTGTTGATGAGCAAATGATGAACGAGATTGCCAATGTTAAGCAAGCAGTTCAGCCCCATGAGACCTTATTTGTTGTGGATTCCATGACAGGTCAGGATGCTGTTAATACGGCAAAAGCCTTTAACGACCGAATCGATTATGATGGAGTTGTTTTAACGAAATTAGATGGAGATACTCGAGGTGGGGCGGCATTAACGATTCGCTCAGTAGTGACAAAACCCATCAAGTTTGTTGGTACTGGAGAGAAAATGGAGGCCATAGATGTGTTCTATCCAGAACGTATGGCAGACCGGATTCTTGGAATGGGTGATATTGTTTCACTTGTAGAGCGGGCACAAGAGAACTTTGATGAGGAACAGGCAAGAAAACTTCAAAAGAAGATTGCCAAGAATCAGTTTAGTTTTAATGATTTCTATGATCAGATCCAGCAAATTAAGAAGATGGGTAACATCAAAGATTTGGTTGGAATGATTCCAGGAGTAGGAAAAGCGATGAAAGATGTGGACATAGATGATAATGCATTCAAAAGTGTAGAAGCAATCATACTGTCGATGACACCTCAGGAACGAGATGAGCCATCCATTATTAATGGATCAAGAAGGAAACGTATTGCAGATGGAAGTGGCACAACTATCCAAGATGTAAACAAGTTATTGAAACAATTTGAAGAGACACGGAAAGTAATGCGAATGATGAGCAATCCTGGTAAGATGGCTGGTTTAATGCGCAATATGCCAGGCGCCCAGAAATAATTAATCAACATGAATATTCTTGACGGAAAGAATTCGGCGCAGTATTACAAAGACAAGATTGCAGTAGAAGTTGCTGAATATCTGGCAAAAGGAAATCGAAAACCACATTTAGCTGCTATTTTGGTAGGTAATGATGGTGCCAGTGAAACATATGTTGCATCGAAAGTTAAATCATGTGAGCAAATAGGATTTGAATCTACTTTGATACGATTTAACTCAGATGTAACTGAAAATGAGCTACTAGCCGAAGTTCATCGATTAAATAATCTTGAAGATGTAGATGGGATTTTGGTACAATTACCGCTTCCTAAACACATAAATGAAGATCATGTTACTTTGGCAATACTTGCTGAGAAAGATGTAGATGGATTTCATCCAGAAAGTTTAGGTCGGATGATGCTTGGATTACCTGGATATATTCCGGCTACGCCCAAAGGAATAATGATGTTATTAGAGCATTATAATATTGACACTCAAGGAAAGCATGCAGTAATCATTGGAAGAAGCAGTATTGTAGGAACTCCCATGAGTATATTACTCAGTAGAAATAGTCAACCCGGAAATTGTACTGTAACATTAACCCATAGTAGAACTTCGGATTTATCTTATCATACAAAACAAGCTGATATATTGGTTGCGGCATTAGGAAAGCCATTGTTTTTGAAGGCTGAAATGGTAAAAGAAGGTGCTATTGTAATAGACGTAGGAATTACTCGTTTGCAAGATTCTTCAGCAGTTAAAGGATATCGTATTTGTGGTGATGTTGACTTTGAGCAAGTTGCTCCTAAATGCAGCTGGATAACTCCAGTACCAGGGGGAGTTGGCGCAATGACGATTGCCGCATTGATGCAAAATACATTAGAAGCATACAAACGTCGGCTGAATAGCTGAAACGAATGGCAAACCTCAACGAAGTACAACAAGCGCAACTCGACAAAGGTGAATCTTTACCTCTGATGGAAGAGTTTTATACAATTCAGGGAGAAGGACGAAATACGGGACAGGCAGCATACTTTATTCGCTTAGGAGGTTGTGATGTTGGTTGTCATTGGTGTGATGTGAAAGAATCGTGGGATGCTACTATTCATCCATTAACATCTATAGAGAAAATTGTAGCTAATGCGTCTGTATTCCCTGCAAAAGCAGTAGTAATTACTGGTGGAGAACCTTTATTATATAATCTAGAGCCTTTAACCAATCTTTTGAAAGCTGCTGGTATTCGTATTTTCTTAGAAACATCCGGAGCGTATCCGATGAGTGGTCATTTTGATTGGGTGTGTGTATCGCCCAAGAAATTTAAAGGACCTAGAAAAGACATGCTGGAACGAGCTGATGAGTTGAAAGTAATTGTATTTAATCAATCTGATT
>JBIKOC010000281.1:0-3576 GCA_044358335.1 Flavobacteriales bacterium
GCCTTTCCCCCATTCTTGAGCAATCAATTCTAATTGGGAATACCACTCAGCTCCATAAGCTCGAGTTAATGCATCCTTCAAAAATCGATATACAGGTACTTGAAGTTTAGAACCACATTCACATGCGGGCTTACAAACATCCCAAGTATGATAATTCAATGCATCTATATCAACCAGCTTTTTTACACGAACGGGATACAAATGACACGAAATAGGTTTTCTAAAACTCGTCTTCCCAGCTAACCAAGCTTGTTCAATACCACATCCTGCAATTCCTTGTTTGTCAAAAACTGTATATGCACACTCTTTCCCATCAATAAGGGGTGTAACCAAATCTCCATCCGAATCAATCGTAAATACGCCATCTCGTTTTACTGCTTCTCTCCCCTCAGGCCGGATAAACGATTGAAAGTTCTCATATTCATCCTCTAATATCCCAAGTTCATCATCTCCCAAAGGTGCTCCTGCATCTCCTTGTACACAACAAGAACCTTTACAAGCTTGTAAGTCACATACAAACTTCTTTTCCAACAGGTCTTCGGAAACCAGAATATCTCCAACAATCAGCATGCGGTAAAGGTACATACCTCATCCTCAAATTCCGTAGGTTTGCATCCGCAATTCAAATCAATATGGCAGCTTACGATAATTTGGAGTTCGAAGACATGCTTTTCGAAGCCGATGAACTCATCCGGAATAATAAAATTGCCGATGCGGTTTCTCTTCTCGAAGGCGTCATCGCTCAAGCTCCCGATTTTGGAAAAGCTTATAACCATCTTGGCTGGGTGTATGAAACTAAATTGAAAGATTATACTCGTGCCGAAAATATGTATCGCCAATGTTTGGCCTTTAATCCCGAGTATTCTCCCGTTTATCTCAATCTAAGTATCGTACTTTCCTCCCTTGGCAAATACGAAGACCTCGAAGATCTACTCAATAAGGCAATTCTTGTCCCGGGAACCGATAAAGCCGCCATCTACAACGAATTTGGAATCTTGTTCGAATTAAAACAAGACTACAACAAAGCCATCGAAAACTTCAAAACAGCGATCCGATTCACCTTGAGTGATGTCAATGTAGATACCTACATGAAATCAATCGACCGCTGCCGCAAGAAACGCGAACTTCTTTCTTCTATCTGATTTTACTTTCAATTAAATAATAGCCCCATGTCTCAACCGGACGATCTCTTTAAAAAAGTCACCGCCCACGCTAAAGAATACGGATTCGTATTCCAATCATCTGAAATCTACGATGGCCTCGGCGCCGTTTATGATTACGGACAGAATGGTGTTGAAATGAAAAACAACATCAAAGAATATTGGTGGAAATCGATGGTGCAGATGAACGAGAATATCGTTGGTATCGATTCAGCAATTTTCATGCACCCTAAAGTGTGGAAAGCATCCGGTCATGTGGATGGATTTAGTGATCCGATGATCGATAACAAAGACTCCAAAAAACGCTATCGGGCCGATCAGCTTCTCGAAGAACAAATCGAGAAATACGAAAAGAAAGGAAAAACCGACAAAGCTGCCGAATTGGAAGCTGCCATGAACAAGGCCCTGAATGATAATGATTTAGATGCAATGCTCAACCTGATTGTGGAACATGAAATCGTTTGCCCAATCAGCGGAACACGCAACTGGACTGATGTGCGTCAGTTCAATCTCATGTTCAGCACTCAAATGGGCTCTTTGGCCGAAGATGCTGATGCGGTTTACCTTCGTCCCGAAACAGCTCAAGGAATTTTCGTGAACTTCCTCAATGTGCAGAAAAGCGGGCGCATGAAGATTCCTTTCGGTATTGCACAAATTGGTAAGGCATTCCGGAATGAAATCATTGCACGTCAGTTCATCATGCGCATGCGTGAGTTCGAACAAATGGAAATGCAATTTTTCGTTCGTCCAGGAACCGAAATGGAATGGTTTGCCAAATGGAAAGAATCTCGCTTAAAATGGCATCTTTCTCTTGGTACTCCAGCCGCTAAATACCGCTATCACGACCACCTAAAACTGGCACATTACGCAAACGCAGCTACCGATATCGAATTCGAATTCCCTTTTGGCTTCAAGGAAGTAGAAGGAATTCACTCGCGTACCGATTTCGATCTTAAACAGCATCAGGAATTCTCCGGAAAGAAATTGCAGTACTTCGATCCGGAAATCAATCAAAACTACATTCCGTATGTAATTGAAACCTCGATAGGTCTCGATCGCATGTTCCTGCTCACGCTTTGCAACGCCTACAAAGAAGAAGAAGTGGGAGAAGGGGATAAAAAGGAAATTCGTACAGTATTAGCTCTTCCGCCTCAACTCGCACCATTCAAAGTGGCTATTCTTCCATTAACGAAGAAAGATGGCCTTCCTGAGAAAGCACGCGAAATAATGGACATGCTTAAGCCTTCTTATCGCTGCCATTACGAAGAGAAAGACGCCATCGGAAAACGTTACCGCCGCCACGATGCTATTGGTACTCCTTTCTGTGTTACTGTTGATCATGAAAGTCTAGAAACCAATACAGTAACCATTCGCCACCGCGATTCAATGGTGCAAGAACGTGTTTCTATTTCTGATCTTTCTGCTATCCTCGAGAAACATGTATCGATGCGTTCATTATTAAGCTAATCCGCTAAAAATTAGTTTTTTGATGTCTTAGGTATTTACACCTAACATGAAAGTTTATTCTTGGTTCCGGTACTTTTTTTCTTTCAGTAGAAAATAGGCTGGAACCTTTTATTTTAGAGCTGTGGGACAAGATTGTGGACAGTTTTTCCTTTCATAAGTAATTATACTAGTTCCTGTTTTTGTATGTAATGAAAAACGATAAATAGATGCATTTATGACTAATTAAGTCGCAACCTATACCTGCTTTTATTGGTAAACTCTAACTGAAAAGCGAGAGATTATGCATGTATTATCCGAACTCGAAAAGTTATCGTTAGTTGCAAGTAGAACTAGTAACATCGTTATTATTACCGACTCCAATCGTCGTATTCAATGGGTTAATGAAGGATTTACCCGAATTACTGGTTTTACGATAGAAGAAACTATTGGTAAAAAACCTTCTGAACTTCTCTTTGGTCCTGAAACTGACTTGGTAAAAGCATCCGAGATATCTGCTCGACTAATTAGGGGAGAAACAGTTAAGGAAGAACAAATTAACTATACAAAAGACGGTCGTAAATACTGGGTACAACTCGACATTACTCCAGTTTTGAACGAACAAGGCAACCTAAATGCGTTCGTTTGCATTGGGGATGATATCAGTGCTCGAAAAGAAAAAGAACAAAAACTCCGTCGGAATTGGAAAGAATACGATGAAATATTTGAACAGGCTGTCATGCCTATGTGTTTCACTAATCCTCAAGGAATATTCGTTCGTGTGAATCAGGCATATTGTGATTTGTTTGAATGCCAACGCGAAGATCTCCTGGGTAAAGACTTCATTCAAGCTCATTTCTCTAATCTGCCCGAATCGGGTCAAGTGGAACTGCGTTTGGAGGCAGAACGTATCGTTAAACAACTCGACACCAGTAAAAAAGAATTGCGTTTCAGCACCTTTACTGGTAAACCT
>JBIKOC010000282.1:0-3571 GCA_044358335.1 Flavobacteriales bacterium
ATTTGAATGGTTCACCTACTGCTAGTGGAATGTATTTCTTCGAAACAGCCAAAGGAAATGGTCCATTGGCTAAAAAAGGTCAAAAGGTTACGATGCAATACACCGGATATTTGTTAAACGGCAAAAAATTCGATTCAAGTTTTGATCATGGCCAACCATTTACATTTAAGTTGGGTGCGAAAGAAGTTATTGAAGGTTGGGAAGAAGGAGTTGCTATGATGCATGTTGGCTCTTCGGCTACGTTTGTTATTCCATCGGTTTTAGGTTATGGTTCTAATGGACAAGGTCCAATTCCTCCATTTTCGCCATTGGTATTTGAAGTACAATTAATGAAAGCTGAATAATAGGTTATATGGAAAAGAAAACACTTCTAATTTTGAGTTTCATTTTTGCTGGATTGTTTTGTAATCAAGTAATGTCTCAAAAGTCTTCAAGTATCTCTAAAAAGGATATACCAAAAGGATTTTCAGTAAGTCCTAATGGATTAATCTATAATCTGGTACGAACTAATAAAGAAGCGAAGTCGCCTGCAATTGGTGATGTTATTTCTATCCGTACTAGTTATTCTTTACGTCGTTCCGATAAGGACTCTTTAATCTTTGATTCTAAAACTAATCCAGGAGGTTTTGTCACTTTGCAACTTACTGCACCTGAATATAAAGGTGATTTAATGGAAGGAATAGCCATGATGCATGCAGGTGATTCGGCAATTTTTTATGTGCCAGCTGATTCATTTATCCTGAAAACTGTTCGAGTAGAAAGTCTTCCTCCATTTATTAAATCGGGAGAACGGATGCGTTTTGAAGTGGGTATGGCTGAAGTGAACAACTTAGCCGAAATGCAGAAAAAACAAGCAGTTCAAGATTCAATCGAGCAGATCCAAATGAAAACTCAACGCGAAAAAGAAATGGACATTTTACTGGCTAAAATGATCGAACGTGGCGACAATCAAACTCCTGAACCAAGTGGATTGATTATTATCCGTCGTCAGCCAGGAAATGGTACTAAGCCTCTCAATGGACAAAAAGTTACTGTACATTATACAGGAACATTACTTAA
The DNA here is from genome assembly GCA_044358335.1 of Flavobacteriales bacterium. GTDB lineage: Bacteria > Bacteroidota > Bacteroidia > M30B66 > M30B66 > CALQRR01. The sequence goes on from JBIKOC010000282.1 coordinate 1,060, forward strand.
CGGAACTGTATTCGATTCGAGTGTTGAACGAAATGATCCAATTAGCTTTAATATTGGTCAGGGAGCAGTTATTAAAGGTTGGGATGAAGGTATTGCTGCTCTTGAAATTGGTGCTAAAGCAACATTATATATTCCTTCATGGCTTGGTTATGGAGCTAGAAGTATGGGACCCATTCCATCCAATTCTTCTCTCATTTTCGAGGTCGAATTACTTAAAGCAGAATAGCATATGAGAACACTTCTTTTTACTTTTCTCTTTCTTTCCTGGGGCATGCTCAGCTCTCAGTCCCTGAAACTGAAAGTGAATGAGGAGTATACAACTGCAAGCGGCTTAAAAGTTAAATTAACCCAATCAGGTAAAGGAAAAGTAGTAGCTAAAGGTGATAAAGTAAAAGTACACTATTCTGGAACTTTAGTTGATGAGCGAAAATTTGATAGCTCCAGAGATCGAAATCAACCTTTCGAATTTGTAATTGGAATGAAGCAAGTAATTGCTGGATGGGATGAAGCTTTTCAATTATTAAAAGTGGGTGACAAAGCAATACTCACCATTCCACCTGATTTAGGGTATGGAGATACTCCCATGCCTAAAATTCCAGCAGGTTCCTATCTTGTTTTCGATGTAGAAGTATTGGATGTATTTAAAAACTTTGCACCAAAACCTTTTACTGTTAAATCGAAACAAAATATCGTTTCTTCAACTGGTTTAGAATACAATATAATTGATCCAGGTAAAGGTGTTAAAGCCGAACGTGGTAATACTGTTGAAGTTCATTATACTGGTTTTTTAGAAAACGGCGACATTTTCGACTCTTCTGTATTACGTGGGCAACCCATAACGTTTCGCTTAGGCGCAGGTATGGTTATTCCAGGATGGGATGAAGGGATTGGATATTTGAATGCTGGTGGTAAGGCACTTCTATCCATTCCTTATAATTTAGCTTATGGTGAATCTGGTCGACCACCGCTCATTCCACCTAAAGCACGATTGATTTTCAATGTTGAACTCATTTCAATAAAATAAAAAATCCCGCGAAAGCGGGATTTTTTATTTATCGTAAGTTCCAATATTATCCCGCAGCTAATTCAGCTTGCAATTCTTGTATTACAAGTAATAGAACAGAATCTACCTTCTCCATTAAAGCAGGTATTTCATCTAAATTGCTCATCTCTTTTCCATCGTATCAATCGAAGGTTTGATTTTATGAGCTACAGCTCCTAAACTATTCCAGTTTCGATCTGATAAATGCTGTTTTAATTCCTGTATAGCAGGAGGCATTGTATCAATGAACAAAGACATCATTTTCTTTACAAAATCATTATTTCCGTGAGCGATTTCACGAATCATTGTCAAATCGTAATGCTTACCATCAGAACTCATAAGGCTCAATTTATTGCGGTAAATGTAATTTTTTTTAATTAAGTTATTCAAGTAAGTAACTCCGATTCATTAAAATCGAAAAATTAGTTACACTTACCTATATCTTATTCCATCTAATTTCATGATAATGAAAAGGATAAAATGCAGATTAAAAAACAGTTAACAAATTAATTGATGAATTTGTTTTTTTAAGTAAGAAATAAAACTTACGAAATGTATTAAAAAGAGTTCCAATTTTTATTTAAAATTCATTATCGGCTTCAGATTCCCTTCATCTGAAATGTACCCAAACAAAAAAAGCCACCTGGATAAATCAGACGGCTCTTCATTAATTTGGATTGAATTTAGAAGTTTGGACGGAACATGTATTTGTTATAAAAATCGTTGATAGCTTGAACAGCTTCTTCAGCAGTATCAACCAAACAGAAAAAGTTTAAGTCATCTTCAGAAATAAATGGATTTTCCCGCAATTGCTGCTCTTTCACCCATTCTACTAATCCGCCCCAGAATTTTTTCCCAACTAAGACAAGCGGGAAGCGAGCAATTTTGTTGGTCTGTATTAAAGTAATCGCTTCGAAGAATTCATCCAAGGTTCCAAATCCGCCAGGCATAATCACAAAACCTTGTGCGTATTTCATAAACATAACCTTACGAACAAAGAAATAATCGAAGTTGATAATCTTATCCCGATCAATATAACGATTTCCTTCTTGCTCATGTGGCAGAACAATGTTCAATCCTACCGATTTTCCACCACCCCTGTGAGCACCTTTATTACCAGCTTCCATAATGCCAGGGCCACCTCCAGTGATAATACCATATCCTTCCATTGTTAAACGGTAGGCAATGTCTTCGGCCATAATGTAATATGGGTCTTCTGGCTTAGAACGGGCTGATCCAAAAATTGAAACACAAGGTCCTATTTTTCCTAGTTTCTCAAATCCTTCAACAAATTCGGCCATGATCTTAAATATCTGCCATGAATTCGTAGTCTTAATTTCAAAATTGTCTTTCTCTTTAAAGGCTTCGATAATTTTATCCTCATGCCCTCCTTTTTTGTTAATGTCCATGCGTGATACTATTAAGTTCTTTTTTTAAAAATTCTGCTGTGTAACTTTCTGGATGTTTGGC
>JBIKOC010000283.1:0-3561 GCA_044358335.1 Flavobacteriales bacterium
TTATCGTATACCGATAGTTCTATTATCAGTATTGAATACAAAATGTGCTCTTGTCCAGAAAAGAAAGTGGAGAAAGCAGGAAGTCGTCAGTTGGTATTTAACAAGTTTGGAGAAAAAACCAAAGAGCTAGTTTATTCAGCAAGTGGCGATTTATCCGAAACACGCACTTGGTTGTTTGATGATTTTGGAAACATGGTTGAAAGCTCAACTGTTAAAACAGCAGAGCCTGCAAAATTGATCAAGTCGAAAATGATTTTAGAGTTCCAAGTTGATCAAGCACAAACAGCTCGCAAGCCAACGAAATAATCTAACAAAACATAAAAAAACCCCGAATGATAAGTCGTTCGGGGTTTTTTGTTTTTAGTTCTTTATAAACTTTCGTGTTTGCCAAATTGAATTGGAAAGAACACGAATAAAGTACATTCCACTAGGCAGATTATCGATTGAAACACTTGTTGTCGAATTTGCCGGATTTAAGGACTGAACTAATTTTCCTTGCAAATTGAGAATCTGAACCTGATTGATTTTAGTTGAACTGTTCAAATAAAATGTTTCGCTAGCTGGATTCGGCCACATAGCAATTTCTGTAGGCGTTTCTGCTTGGGCTATTGTATTTGGAACCTCGCAACCTAATTGGTTAGCCAAAAAGGGAGTCATCGCCATAAATACTGAATCCATATATACGGTTGAGTTCACAAAAGGCACATGCGCTTGTCCGGGCCAAGTGTAAAATTCATTTTCAATACCAATATGGTTTTGACGTGCAGCAACCGATTGACTTCCATCCACTTCAAACAAAGAAATCCCTAATACATTAATAATATCAGAACCATAAGGCACGACATCGTCGCTGGTGCCATGCATAGAAAGGCAAGGAGTGTCACCTACATTAATCCAAGCGGTATCGCCTAAAGCGCCACAAAGATTAACGATTGCTTTTACTTTAGAAGAGTATCCATCATTTCCACTTAAGCCTTCAATTCCACCAAAAGCAACTGGGTCAACAGCGTTTGGAATTTCTTCCAGTTGATCGAGGTAGGCGAGATGAAGCGCCATAAATGCACCTGCCGAAACACCTGCTGCATAAATATTAGTTGTATCAATTTTAAATTGATTTGCGGTTGACCGATCTTTTCTGAAATAGCGAATAGCTGCGCGCATATCGGAAGTGGCACGATACACCGTTTCGGTTGCAGTGTTAGCATTAGGAATCAAATTCTCATATCCTAATCGGTAATCTATCGAAGCACACACATAACCTAATCGGGTGTATTTGTTACACAAGGTTACAATGTCGGCACTCGTTTTATTACCGAAGATGAAAGAACCGCCATGAGCAAATACTATAAGTGGACGCTCAGTAAAAACATCTCCAGTAGGCTGATAAACATCCAATTTTAAGCTGGTTGCTGTACCATTATATGTTAGTGCATTTCCATATTCCACATTGGAAGTAACAGTAACATCGGTAAACACTTCTTGCAGAAAGCGGTCATTGGAGCAATCGTATTGAGCGCTGAGATTAAACGATAGCAAGCTCAAGCCGAGCAAATAAGTAACTCGGGAAATGTGTATTGATATATTCATAAGCAGAAGGGATTTAGAAGGCAACTTCGGGCATATTAACCGCAACAACATCCCTGATTTCGGGAACGGCGTGACGAATTGCCTCGGTAACACCAGAACGAAGCGTCATGGTGCTCATTGAACAAGAACTGCAAGCTCCATGAAGACGAACCTTTGCAATTAGATCATCGGTAATTTCATCCACGGTGATATTGCCACCATCGGCCTCCAGATAAGGTCGAATGGAATCGATCGCTAGTTCCACTTTTAGTTTTAAGGCTAACTTTTCTTCCGGTTGCATGATAGTTTTCCGATTATTTCCAAATATACAATTAATGCGATACCGCTTCCCGCGCAACTTCAGCATTTCGAATAGCAACTTGTTGAGCTACATTTTTAGCTAATTCGAGGAAAGCATTTGCCACCGGTGTGTTTTCCTGTAATCCTGCTGGTCGCCCGCTATCGCCCGCTTCACGAATGCTTTGTACGAGCGGAATTTGTCCCAACAATGGAACACCAAGCTTCTCCGCCAAATCCTTTGCTCCATCTTTTCCGAAAATGTAATATTTATTGTCGGGAAGTTCTGCAGGTGTGAAATAGGACATGTTTTCGACCACACCCAAAACAGGCACATTGATATTCGGAAGTTGGAACATCGAAATCCCTTTTTCAGCATCCGCCAATGCAACACGTTGAGGCGTACTAACGATAACAGCTCCTGTAAGTGGAATGCCACTTACAAGCGTGAGGTGAATATCTCCAGTTCCTGGAGGAAGATCAATGATTAAGTAATCGAGTTCACCCCAATCAGCATCACGAAAAAGTTGGGTGAGAGCTTTCGATGCCATCGGCCCACGCCAAACAATCGCTTGAGAAGTGTCGGCAAAGAAACCAATCGACAATAATTTGATGCCGTAACTTTCCACCGGAATCATCATCTGTTGTCCGTCTACCATGCGAACCATGGGTTTTTCATCCACCACATCAAACATGATAGGAATAGATGGACCATAAATATCAGCATCTACTAAACCAACCCTTGCACCTAAATCGGCAAGTGAAACCGCTAGATTAGCAGCTACGGTAGATTTCCCCACACCACCTTTTCCAGATGCAACTGCAATTATATTTTTAACTTTAGGTAGAAGTGGGCGTTCTTCACCGCGTTTGGTTGTAACATTTGCCGTCATGTTAACCGTTACCTCGGCGTCCATATCAATCAAATGTTTGATGGCATTTACGCAGGCATTGTGGATGAGTTCTTTAAGCGGACAAGCCGGAGTTGTAAGAACCACGGTGAACGATACTTTTTTTCCATCAACCGCTACATCTTGAATCATTTTTAGTGTTACCAAATCTTTTTTCAGATCCGGTTCCATCACATTGCTAAGCGCGTCGAGTACTTGTTCTTTGGTAATCATCTTGGAAAATTGAGGAGCAAATTTAGCGATAAACAGCCAGCTATTGCGCTTGTTCAGGATTCCAATAATTCCTCAACCGGGGATTCTTTCTTTTCTGGCAGAATGTCGTGTATCGAAGGATAAACCAATTCGGCAAAAGCGCTTACGGGCTTGAATATAGCTGAGCCTTTTTCTAGTTCTTCTGAAAGAAAAGGAATGCCTCCCATTTTGAGGATTAAAACCAAAATGCTCGAAAACATCATCATTTTAATCATCCCAAATATTCCCCCAGCAATCCGGTTAATTATTCCTAACATGAGAAGACTTACTGCCTTGGACAAGGCTTTCCCGAGAAAATAGAATCCAATATATACTCCCACAAATACCATCAAAAAAGCGGCAAACGAAATCCAGCCACCTTCCATTTTCTGCGAAGTTTTCATCCATTCTTCAGCTGCTCCGGAAAAATGTATTGCCAGCCAAATTCCGAGGAATAGTCCAGCCAAGGTGCAAAGCTCCATAATCAAGCCTCGACGAAATCCAGCAATAAATCCCCAAAGCAGGAAAGCAAGAATCAGGTAGTCGAGCGCGTTTA
>JBIKOC010000433.1:0-12128 GCA_044358335.1 Flavobacteriales bacterium
CCGGAGACAGAAGATGAACATTTCCTTGTCAAACGATTTGACAAAGTGCGCGAAGCACAAACGCCCTATCTCAAAGAAAAAACCGAAGTAGAACGCGATGTGATGAAGCGCGAAATTGCCCATCTGCAAGAAATCATCGAACTCCAACGCTCCGTTATTGAGATGTTAAAAGGAAAGAAAGGCTAATCGTTTCTTTCTTCATTTTTATCCGCACAAGCATTCCGCTTCTTCCTATTTTTGCTCCAGTTATGGGACTTAAATCATTCTTCGCCAAACCGCTAGCAGCAGTCATTGCACGTCAAGTGCGCAAATGGAGCAGTCGGCCTTTAGAGACACAGGAAAAAGTGTTTCAACAGCTCATTGCAGGAGCGCGCGATACGGTATTTGGGAAAGACCATTATTTTGCTTCTATACGCACCTACGAAGAGTTTAAAGCGAAAGTCCCAGTTCGCGATTACGAAGGCTTAAAAAGCTATATCGATCTTGCCACCAAAGGCGAAGCAAATGTATTGTGGAAAGGAAAACCCATCTATTTCTGCAAAACTTCGGGCACCACATCTGGAACTAAATACATTCCTATCACCAGCGATTCTATTTCTAACCACATCGAATCAGCACGAAATGCATTATTGCTCTACATCCACGAAACGGGGAATGCAAAATTTGTAGATGGCAAATTGATTTTCCTTTCGGGAAGCCCTGTTCTGAGTGAGATTAGTGGAATTCCTTTGGGCCGACTAAGTGGAATTGTCAACCACCACGTACCTCAGTATTTACGGCGTAATCAAATGCCTTCCTACGAAACGAATTGCATTGAGGATTGGGAAACGAAGGTTCGTAAAATTGCCGAAGAAACAATCACCGAGGATATGACACTGATTAGTGGTATTCCTTCTTGGGTGCAGATGTATTTTGAGATTTTACAAGAGAAATCAGAAGGTAAAACCATGAAGGATTTGTTCCCAAATTTCTCTTTGTTTGTATACGGAGGTGTGAATTTCGAACCCTATCGTTCTCGTTTTGAGAAGATGATTGGAAAATCAATCGATTCGGTAGAGTTGTTTCCCGCTTCGGAAGGATTTATTGCTTATCAAGATAAACAGCCATCACAAGGATTATTACTCATTCTTGATTCTGGAATATTCTATGAATTCATACCAGTTGATGAGTTTTTCTATGAAAACCCCACTCGCATCTCGATTAAAGACGTCAAAGTTGATGTGAATTATGTGCTGATTTTGAATACTAATGCAGGCATGTGGGGATATAACATTGGCGATACGGTCAAATTCGTTAGCACCCGTCCTTACCGATTGGTTGTTACTGGAAGAATTAAACACTTCACCTCAGCTTTTGGCGAACACGTTATTGCCGAAGAAGTTGAATATGCGTTAAAAGAAGCATCTTTAGGCGAAGTGGTTGAGGTGGTTGAATTTACTGTAGCACCTCAAGTTAGCCCCGAAACGGGATTGCCTTATCATGAATGGTTTGTAGAATTTAATGTAAAACCTAAGGATCCGGAGCGTTTTCGAATGAAGATTGATACTGCGCTTCAGAAAAAGAATATCTATTATAAAGATCTTATTTCAGGAAATGTTTTAAAGCCTCTTGTTTTAAGAAGTCTAGAGAAAGACAGCTTTGTTAAGTACATGAAATCTCAAGGCAAATTAGGAGGTCAAAATAAAGTTCCGAGATTAAGCAATGACCGGAAAATCGCTGAAGAGCTCAGTAATTTGATTGATCAAAGCTGGAGCTAATTGGCTACTATGTTATTGTTGGCACTTTCCTTGTTAGGCGAGTTTCAAGAATAAATCATTCGATTCGTTCTAACCCCTATTTTATTATATGACGTTTTCTCGACTATCCTCTTCGTTCGTATTTCTTGCTCTTTTCCTTGCATCCTGTGCCGACGAAGAGCCAATTGTTCCAGAAGTTGATCCAAAAGATAAATTCTTGGGGACTTGGAATGTAAAAGAAGAAATTGGTGGTTCAGTTACAGGAAATTATCCTTCAACTGTAACTAAAGATTCTGCAAATACCTCTCGGATTCTCATTTACAACATTTTCAACCTAGGTGCAGAAAAACGTATTCAAGCCTTGGTTGCAAATAACACGCTCGACATCAGCCAGCAAACAATTACGGGTATTAGCATCGCTGGTTCGGGAACATATAGTGGAACTGGATTCATACTCAACTATATTTCTGATGATGGCTCCGGCGCACAAACAGTAAAAGCAACTTACACTAAATAAGCTTAATTCCTCTTCTTATGAGAACTTCCATCAAAAGCCTGATAGGCCTCGCATTCATTAGCACAATCGGATTCAGCTCTTGTGCACGTCGAACAGTAACTCGAGTTGCACCAGATAAAGTAATCGACCTGAGTGGTCGCTGGAACGAGACAGACGCTCGTTTAGCTGCAGAAACATTAACGAATCAGGCTTTAACTGGCGATTGGCTCGGCAACTTCACCAACGAAAAGAAAAAGAAACCAGTAGTAATCGTTGGATTTGTTCGCAACAATAGCCACGAGCACATGGACACTGAAATCTTTACTAAAGATATCGAAAAAGCATTTATCAAAAGCACGATGATTCGTTTGGTAGCTGCGGGAGAGAAAAGAACTGAAATCCGCGGCGAACGTGCTGATCAACAAGATTTCTCTTCATCCGAAACCATGAAGAAATTTGGGAAAGAAGTTGGAGCTGATTTTATGATGCAAGGAACCGTTAAATCTATTGTTGATGGATACGGTAAAGAGAAAACTACCTTCTGGCAAATCGACCTCGAACTAACCAATGTTGAAACAAACGAAATTGTTTGGATTGGTGATTACAAAGGGAAAAAATACATCGTTAATTAATCTTGCAGATTTTCTCCAATTTAAGAGTTGATAATGCGCCTAACTCGCCTGACCAGCATAATCTTTTTCCTTTTATTAATTAACGCTTGTGCCCCGTATTACGTGCGGCACGAGCGTTTTTTATCGCTGGTTGCTAACGAGAAATACGCTGAAGCAGAATCAACGCTTACCTCAACTAAAAAAGCGAAAAAGAAAAAACTCAAGCTTCTGTTCTTGCTCGAAATGGGCTATGTCACCTTCGCCGAAGGCAAATACTCCGAAAGCAGTAAGTATTTTGCTGAAGCTGATTTTTTAATTGAAGATTACAAAAAGAACTTGGGTTACGAAGCGCTCGCAATTATTGTAAACCCGGGCGTGAAGCCATATAAAGCAGAGGATTTTGAAGTGGTTATGCTTCATTATTTCAATGCGATGAATTACCTCAAACAGCGAGATTTCGAAAATGCCTTAGTTGAATGCCGACGTATGAATCTTTCTTTGATTACCATGGCAGAAAAACTAAAGGATAAACCAAAATACAAAGAAGATGCATTCGCGCATTTGTTGATGGGTTTGATTTACGAAGGAAGTGGCGATATAAACAATGCATTTATCGCATACCGAAATGCTTATAATATTTATGCGGGTGATTATACTTCTTTCTTCGAAATGAAAATCCCCGAGCAACTTAAGAAAGATCTTGTTCGAACTGCGGCTGCAAACGGTTTCCGTAACGAAGAAGAACTATACCGAAAGAAATTTGGTTACTCATCAACCGATACACTTCCTAAAGCCAACAAAACTGAACTCGTTCTCTTTTGGAATAATGGTCTTGGCCCTTACAAAGAACAATGGTCGATTGATTTTAACTTAGTCAAACAAGGCGACCAATTCGTATTTATGAATCCCGCATTAGGATATAGCTTTCCTTTTCCTGTGAGCAGCGTGAGTCAGCAAGATGCCAAGAACCTTAGTCAGCTGAGCGTTTACCGTATTGCTTTCCCTCGATATGTGCACCGACCAATGAAATATCGTTCGGCTAGAGCAAGTATAGCAGGAGCAAACTACACTTTCGAAATAGCCGAAAACATTGATGCAATAGCATTTAAAAGTTTGAATGACAGATTTGCTCGTGAAATGGGAAGTGCATTAATTCGATTTGCTGTTAAGAAGGCTGCAGAAATGGCTTTACGGAAAGAGAATAAAGATGCGGGAACCGTTTTAAGTATTGCCAATGCTATATCAGAACAAGCCGATACCCGAAACTGGCAAACTTTACCAAATCAAATTTCTTATACACGAATCCCTTTGATTCCGGGTAAAAACGAGGTGCTTTTTTATGCAACTGCTGCTAAAGGCTTACAAACTAGATGCGATACGATTCATATTAATGCCAGAAAAGGACAGGTTTACTTCGAAATTGTAAATACAGTTAATCGTTAACGCCAAAGGGTGATATATCCTTTGCGAACACCCAATTCCCCTTCTATCTGAATCAAATAATAATAGGTACTCTCAGGTAACTGATTGCCTTGCAAAATCGTCCCTGCCTGAGCTGTTCCATCCCAATCGTTTTGATAATCACTACTGCTGTATACCAAAATTCCATATCGGTCGAAAACTTCAAGTGAAACACGTTTCGACTGTGGCTTAACAATTACCAATTTATCCAAAACTCCATCACCGTTAGGGGAGAATCCTTCCGGAATAAAAACTACATCCGGACCGCTACATTCAGGATCATCTGGACCATATATGGTGACTATAGCGAACGAAGAATCACGACAAATACCATTTACAACCGTCCATTGTAAATAAAAATTCCCTTGTTCAGTTGCAGTAAAATTACTGTTTTGGAATCCTGGCTCAAAAACACTTCCGCCAGGAGTTAAAACGGTCCAAGCTCCTATTCCCAAAGAAGGAATGGCAGCTTGAAGTGCTGTTGTATCATTTAAACAACCAATTAAATTGAACCCAGCATCCGAAACAGGCTGTTCTAGAAAATCGAGTGTTACGGTATCGCTTACAGCACAAAATCCGTTGGTTACGGTCCAAATTAACTCTCGAGTTGCTGGATAATCAACCGATAAAAAAGCTATCGGATCACTTGGGTCAGATACTGTTCCATCGGAATTGAAAAACGTCCACAATCCAAAACCAATTCCCGAAGAAACGCCTTCTAAATAGGTAGTTAAACCACAAACCGAACGATCTGCTCCTGCACTAACAGGGAATGGTGCATAGTTGAAAACAAGTGTAACGGTATCACTACTGCGACAACTTCCTTCATTTAAAGTCCAAACAATCACGTTTTCACCTTCAACCGACATGCCTAATTCTGTTTGAGCGGCTGTAGAGTCCAAGAAAACACCATCACCCGAAATCAATTCCCAATGACCAATTGCCAGTGTAGGTGATTGGGCATAAATGTTCACGTTTGCTTCACACACATTGGTATCGGGCATGGCTAATGCAAAATCGGTTGGAATATCGCGTTGAAGCACAAGTGTATCCGATAATGCAGGACAAATTCCGTTTTCTACTATCCAAACAAGCGAAGAAAGGCCAGCAGGTATATTGACGGAAGTAATTGCCGCTAAACTATCTGAGAAGCTAATATTCGGATCGGATGAAAACCAGTGACCTTGTCCAATCAAAGGTTGAGCAGCTTGCGTAACAAACACATCCGAACAAAAGGTGCTATCCAAACCAGCATCAGCCAAATCGGGGTTTTCGTAACGTAAGATAGTTAACGAATCAATAGAGCTACAAGGACCATTTGAAATTGTATACCGAATAAGCGAGTTGCCCGCTGCTATAAATGTCAATGCCGTTTGCGCCGCGGTTTCGTTTTCAAAAATGGCACCTCCACTTGATACTTCCCATAAATAAGAACTTCCACTAGATGTGTTTCCAACGAGATATATACTGTCGGCACATATTACTTCATCAATGCCAGCAAATGCTGTTTGTGGTGCCTCATATACAGTGATTTGGATTGATTCCGATGACGGCGGACAAACGCCATTGCTAACAGTCCAAAGTGCTTCCGAAATGCCAGGATTTAAACTGGTAAGATTTGTTTGTGCGGAACTAGCGTTTCCAAAACTTCCACTTCCAGAAACAATCGACCAAACTCCAGATCCCATGCTTGGATTAGTGGCTTGAAGCTGAATGGATGTTAAACATGTGCTTGTATCATTACCAGCATCAGCCTGAGAGGGAGCCAAATCGCGGGTGATGGTTACCTGATCGGTTGATGCCGGACAAAGACCGTTTAGCGTAGACCATTGAAATACATTTAATCCTGCTCCCAATCCACTCACTGCACAAGTAGGAGATAATGCATTTTCCAATGTTCCCGTCCCACTTACTAGTGACCATACACCATTTCCAACAGTTAGAATATTACCCGATAACTGTATTTGATCGGAACAAATTTGTTGATCTAGTCCAGCATTAGCCGTTGTAGGTGATTCCTGACGTTCGATGGTAACTTGATCAACAGAAGTAGGACAAACTCCATTGCTAATTGTCCAGGATAATACATTTGCACCGATACCTAAATTGCTAATCGTTGTGCTTGCACTCGAAGCTTGAGCAAAAGTTCCAGAGCCTGATAAGACTGTCCAAAGTCCCGTTCCGATTGTTGGTGTGTTTGCATTTAGCGTGGCTGATGATGAACAGATAATCAAGTTTGTTCCAGCGCTGGCAGTTGAAGGAGTTAAGAATCGAGTTAGGATAACTTCATCAAATGTGGTACACGTACCACTTACTACAGTCCATCGAAATACATTGATCCCAGCTCCAAGATTCGTCACAGCCGAATTGGCTAGATTTGCATTTGCTATGGTTCCAGAACCAGAAATAACAGTCCAGCTACCTGTTCCGGATGATGCTGGAGTTGCTGAAAAACTACTGTTGGCGACACATAGCTGTTGGTCGCTACCTGCAAAGGCATTGGTTGGATTTTGATCAACCGTAACGATAACGGTATCGCGCTTTATCGTACAAGGTCCATTCGAAATGGCCCATTCGAGCTTATTAATTCCTGCTGAAAGACCTGTAACGGCACTGTTGGACAAAGTTGGATTTGAGAACGTTCCCGAGCCGGTAACAACCGACCAAAAACCTGTTCCAATACTAGGAGTTGTTGCAGCTAGATTGGCTGAGTTAGCACAGGTTTGAAAATCAATTCCAGCATTTGCAGCTGACGGATCAGCATATCGAGTTATAGTAACGATTGAAGTAGCAACTTGACAAATACCATTACTAACGCTCCATTGAAATACATTTGATCCAATTCCTAGATTGCTAATTTGAGAGTTAGCTGATGCAGGAGTTTGGATAATACCAGCACCGGAAATCAATGTCCATAAACCAGTTGCGCCAGAAGGTAAGATTGCTTGGAACGTACTGGAAGAACTACAAACATCCTGATCTGCTCCAGCATATGAAACTAAAGGAGCAAGAACTTGAATAGTAACATCATCGGTTGATGGAGAGCACACACCATTACTAATGCTCCAACGAAAAACATGTGTTCCAACAGTTAGATTGCTAACCTGTGTTTGAGGCGTTGTTGGGTTTGATATCACTCCACTCCCCGATACAATCGACCAAGAACCAACTCCTATTGTAGCGAAGTTTCCTTGTATCGTGGTAGTATTTGAACAAATTGTTTGATCAGAACCTGCATTTGATGTGGTTGGTTGCGCAAATGACTGAATGCTTACTTCATCTGTTACCGAAGGACAGGAGCCATTTGTTACGGTCCAACGAAAAACATTTGTACCTGGTGAAATTCCCGTTAATCCTGACGTTTCGGAGTTTGCATTACTAAATACGCCTGAGCCAGTTACTACTGTCCAAAGTCCAGAACCTTGTGATGGTGTTGATGCAGATAGTGTAGCACTTGATCCACAAATAATTTGATCGGTTCCTGCTTGAACATTGCTTGGCGCTTGTAAAACAGTTATGCTTACCTCATCGATTGATGGTGAGCACACACCATTACTTATCGACCAGCGTAAAATGTTTACTCCTGTTGAAAGGCCCGACACTGTTGAATTGGGCTGTGTTGCATTGGAAAAAAATCCTGAGCCTGATACAACTGTCCAAACTCCATTTCCTGAAACTGGTGAGTTAGCTGCTAATGTAATGGCCGACAAACAAATCGTTTGATCACTACCTGCATTGGCAGTTGTTGGAGGAATTAAAACGTTAATACTTACTTCATCCGAAACAGCTGGACATGTTCCAGAAGTAACTGTCCAACGAAAAACACTCGTTCCAACCGTTAAGCCAGTCACTGAAGAGTTAGCTGATATCGCATTTACAATCGTCCCGGAACCGGAAACTAAAGTCCACAAACCTCCCGAAGCGGCCGTAGCAGCTAATGTTGCTGTAGAAGAGCAGATTGATTGATCGTTACCCGCGAATGCGCTAACTGGATTGCTATCCACGGTAATAGTAACTTCATCAACCGAAGAAGAGCAAACACCGTTATTAATGGTCCAGCGTAACACATTTACTCCAGAAGTCAAACCCGAAACAGCTGTGTTGGCCGAAGTTGAATTTACGAAAGTTGCTGTTCCCGAAACAACGCTCCAAACACCCGAACCTACAGATGGAACATTCGCCGAAAGCGTGGTAGATGTAGCACAAATTTGTTGATTTGAACCTGCATTTGAAACGGTTGGATCTGCCTGAACAGTAATGGACACATCATCAGAAACTGCAGCACAAGATCCGTTGCCAACTGTCCAGCGAAAAACATTCACACCCGTTGATAATCCACTAACCTGTGATGAGGCCAATGTGGCATTTTGGAATGTTCCAGTTCCGCTTACTAATGTCCAAGTTCCGCCTGCAGGACTAGCAGATAGCTGGGTTGATGTTGAACAAATGGTTTGGTCGATGCCCGCCGATGGTGTTATAGGATTAGCGTCAACAGTTATTGTTACATCATCTGTAGAAGCTTGACAAACACCATTGCTAATAGTCCAGCGTAGCACATTTGAGCCAGTTCCTAATCCAGAAATCGTAGTATTGGGCAAAGATGCATTTGCAAATGTTCCACTGCCAGAAATAAGTGACCACTGTCCTGAACCAATACTTGGTGCATTAGCCGATAGCGTGGCTGATGTGGAACAAATGGTTTGATCTATGCCGGCGGCTGATGTTGATGGAAGAGCTTGGATGGTGATTGATACTTCATCCCAAACATCCGGACAAGTTCCTCCATCAATAGTCCAACGGAAAACACTTGTGCCGGAGGTCAATCCCGTAATCGATGTGTTTGCAGATGAAGCATTGACTATAGTTCCAGAGCCACTGCTTAAGGTCCAGCTTCCTCCTGATGGACTAGCTGAAAGGCTTGTTGTGGAAGAACAAATCGTTTGATCAGATCCAGCAAAAGGAGTTGCTGGCGCGGATGTAACAAAAATGCTCACATTATCGGATGTGGAAGTACAAACACCATTGGTTATGGTCCAGCGCAAAATGGTTGTACCCGAATTTAATCCCGAAACGTCGCTGGTAGGAGAATTTGCATTTGAAAAGGTGGCAGAACCACTAACAACTGTCCATGTTCCATTTCCGATAGCGGGATTATTTGCAGCAAGTGTGGTTGTGGAAAAACAGATGGTTTGGTCGGAACCGGCATTCGAAGTAGATGGTGGATTTTGAACGATTATCGATACATCATCCGACACTGAACCACAGGATCCTCCTGGAATCGTCCAGCGAAATACATTCACACCAACCGACATGCCCGTAACAGGTGTAATGGCAGTGTTTGCGCTAACTATGTTACCCGATCCACTTACAAGACTCCAACTTCCGCCAGTTGCTGCAGTTGCTGAAAGAGTAGTTGAACTGGTACAAATTAGCTGATCAGTTCCTGCATTGGGCGAAAGCGGATTATTATCAACCGTAATGGTAACAGTACTTTGCGATGGAGTACAGCTACCATTTGAGATGGTCCAGCGTAAGACATTTGCACCTACCGAAAGCCCCGAAACAGATGTTTGTGGATCGTTCGCATTAGCAAAAACTCCTGTTCCCGAAACAAGCGTCCAAATACCTGCTCCAACAAATGGTGTATTAGCTGTTAATTGGGTAACTGTAGAACAAATAGATTGATTATTTCCAGCATTGGATGAAGTTGGTGCCCGATCAACTTGAATGGTCACCTCATCAAATGCACTAGAGCAAATTCCTCCGGGAACAGTCCAACGAAATACGTTTGGACCAAAAGCCAATCCTGTAACACCCGTGTTGGCTAATGATGCATTGGTAAAGGTTCCCGAGCCGCTTACTACAGTCCAAATTCCGCCTGAAACAGCAGTTGCCGACAAATTGGTTGTGCTTGAACAAATGGTTTGATTTAAACCAGCATTAGGATTAGCCGGAGGTGTTTGAACAGTTATTACCACATCATCGCTCGAAACAGGACAAACGCCGTTACTAATGGTCCAACGGAATGTGTTGATTCCTGTTGATAAACCTGATACGGTGGATGAAGATGCGTTTGCATTGGAAAAAGTACCTGAACCATTGATTACGGTCCAAATTCCACTTCCTGTAACAGGTGTGTTAGCCGCTAATGTAGCATTAGTTGAACAAATAGTTTGATCGGAACCTGCTGCAGATGTACTTGGCAAAGCTTGAACAGTAATGCTCACGTCGTCTGAAGCACTTGGACATGTTCCAGAAGTGATGTTCCATCGGAAAACGGTTGTACCAGCCAACAATCCTGAAACGGTCGTTGTTGCAGAGTTTGCATTTAGAATGCTCGCCGAACCACTAACAATCGTCCAAGTTCCTGATGCAGGACTAGCAGAAAGCTGAGTAGAAGAAGTACAAATTGTTTGATCGATGCCTGCGGATGGTGTACTTGGATTTGCATCCACCACAATAGAAACTTCATCAAAAGATGCAGTACAAACACCATTGCTAATGGTCCAACGAAGCACATTCGTTCCGATAGAAAGTCCTGTAATAGTCGTGTTTGGTTGGGTTGCATTTGCGAAACTCGCTGTTCCTGAAATGACCGTCCATAAACCTGATCCTACTGCTGGTGTATTTGCGTTTAGAGTAGCAGATGTCGAACAAATATTCTGATCGGAACCTGCATTTGCAGTGCTAGGTTGAGTTTGAACAGTAATCGTTACCTCATCACTCACATCTGCACAGGCACCTCCATCGATGGTCCAACGTAGAACGTTAATTCCGGTAGCTAGTCCAGTAACTCCTGAAGTAGCTGAGCTTGAATTTTGGAAAGTGGCGGTTCCAGAAACGAGCGACCAAGCTCCGCCCGATGGACTTGCTGCCAATGTAGAAGAGCTGGAACAGATGGTTTGATCACTTCCTGCATTTGGATTTGAAGGAGGAGATGAAACAGTTATGGTAACATCATCAGTCGAAGTAGTACATACGCCATTGCTGACTGTCCAACGGAAAACATTATTTCCAGAAGATAATCCAGTAACAGGACTTGATGCTGAGTTCGCATTTCCAAACAATCCCGACCCGCTGATTAATGACCAAGTTCCAGTTCCAATAGCTGGCGAACTTGCTGCTAATTCAACCGAAGAGCTACATATAACCTGATCAGTTCCAGCATTTGCGGAAGATGGAGCTGCTTGAACGAGAATGCTAACATCATCCGACACATTTCCACAAGCACCGCCAGGAATAGTCCAGCGAAAAATATTGGTGCCAATGGATAATCCGCTAACGGAGGAACTAGCACTAGATGCATTTTGAATTGTTCCTGTTCCACTAACTAAAGCCCAAACGCCTCCACTGGCGGCAGTTGCAGCAAGATTGGTGGAAGAAGCACAAATCGCTTGATCGGCTCCAGCATTGGGAGATAATGGATTGTTATCAACGGTAATCGATACTTGGTCGAATGTAGCCGTACAAGTTCCATTAGAAATGGTCCATTTTAAAACATTCACTCCAACCGATAAGCCCGATACTGCAGTTGTTGGATCACTAGCATTGGTAAATATTCCTGAGCCAGAAACGACAGTCCATAATCCCGTTCCGGTTGTTGGCGTGTTAGCTGATAAGGTTGCAACAGTAGCACAAATCGATTGATCAGAACCTGCATTTGCTGATGTTGGAGGAGCATCAACCGTAATACTCATTTCATCAAACACATTTCCGCAAGCACCCCCTGGAATCGTCCAGCGAAACACATTGATACCTGTTGAAAGTCCACTAACACCAGTGGTTGCAAGTGATGCATTGACGAATGTTCCACTTCCGCTGATA
>JBIKOC010000284.1:0-3551 GCA_044358335.1 Flavobacteriales bacterium
CAGAACAAGCGAAGGCAATCGGATCTCCCAACGGTGCTTTGCGAATCATGGTGATGCGCGTTCCGGGAATGCAGCCTAATTCAATAAGCTTAAGCGATATTTCTTCGTCGGTGAATCCACGAATAATAGCAGATTCTCCAATAGGAACGTGAGAAAGATCAGCCGACATGATTGCTTGTTTAGAATGATTCTAATTAAGTGCGAAAGTACAAATTTCGCGATGTAAACCCCGAAATGAGGAAAAAGATAATGTGGCTTAGCAGAAAGAAGGATTCAAGTTCTTCTGCACCATTGCTACACGCTTCTTTTTGTGATGGTCTGGACAATCGCATTTCTTTTTAAAGAGCTTGCAACTGGGCGAAACTATTACGGCAATCAACACAAATAGAGGCAGGAGTTTTCTCATGATGGAATTAGAACGTGAAAAATAAGGAATCGTTTCAGCGTTGCAAAACTTTAAAGGCAATATCGCGTCCGAGACCAGCAACAAATGCCAATTTTCCCCAAATCATCGCCAGATTTTCTAAGGGTAATTCCATCTCAGGTCCACCTACATCGAATGGTCGAAAACCCGCTTCTTTTGCCAATTGAAGAACCGTTTGCTTATCCTCTGTATAGCGGCCGCAGATAAATAAATCAGCCACTTGGTCGCCATAGTTGGGATTGTCCATGTTTTCGGCACCAATCATATTAAATGCCTTTACAATATGATCATTCCCACATGCAGCTAAAATGGCTTCGGATGTTCGATAAAATCCATCGGGCTTTCGGAAAACGGCATTCATCGCATCAATCAATAATTTGCCATCTACATTTCCCAATTGCTTTACTACATCATAGGTAACATCTGCTGGTACCGCTAACAAAATGACATCTGCTTTAGATGCTGCCACCTCAGGCGCATGAGCCGAAATCAACTCTGGGTTTAATTGTATCAAACTTCGAATCGAATCATTTAAAGGATTTCGTGTCCCTAAAAAAATTCGATGTCCGGCATGTGCCCATACTTTAGCAAGACGACCACCAATGTTTCCAGTACCAATAACTGCTATATTCATAACTATTTCGAACGATTTAACTAAACGAATGTATAAAAATAGAGGCTTAAGCAATCAGCTTTATTAGCTTTGTGCCATGCGTTATGTATTGTCTTTTGTGATTCTGTGCATTTCTGGATTTGTATCCCTTGCACAAACCGATAATATGGGTGTGGGAACTTTAACTCCCGACCCAAGTGCCAAATTAGAAGTAAGCTCAACCAGTAAAGGATTTTTAGCTCCTCGAATGAGTACCGTCGAACGCTTAGCAATCCTCAATCCCGCTCAAAGTTTACTTGTCTTCGACCTTACAACCAATTCGTTTTGGTATTTTAACTCGGCTAGCTGGACCGAATTAATTACCCAAATCCCAGCTCTACCAGCTAACATTTTGTTCAGCTCATTCAGCCAAACCGGGATTGCCGGAAGCGCCGAAGCGATTATGGGTTCGTATGTGATTCCAGCCAATTCGCTTGATGCAAACGGACAAGCATTTCTTGTTCATGCTTTTGGTTTACTCACAACCGATACCGCGCTTGTACGACTCAAATTTTCAGGTATAGAATTACCTTTTCAAACTTACGGTCAAGGTTTTTGGGAACTCACTTGTCGTGTTTACCGAACATCTGCTAACACATCGAAATGTGCGGGAACATTGGTTGTGAATGGAAATTCTACCACCTTAGTTTCTCAACCGGCATTGGATTTTAGTTCAGCAATTCCATTCCAAATTACTGGACAACAAGTTCAGCCCGTGGTCAATGGAGTGAGTGTGGAGGGATTTGAAATTACTCGAATCCGATAGTTATTTCCCGGTTAGCACGTCTTCAACCCAACCTTTGCCCCATTCTTCGATTTCGGACTGGGACCATAATTCGGGATAGAAAATCCGTTTTTGGAAACGTGGAGGAAGGTATTTCTGCCAGTTTGTTCCGCCAGTTGCTTTGATGTCTTCTGGATCGCGTTGCAGATAACGAACAGCGCTTTTGTAATGAGACAGCGGCCAGTTGATATTGACTAAAATGTCGAACGCGCGCAAAGTTGTTTTCAGTTCACTTAAATCGGCTCCGCTTTTTTCAAGCTGACGATACACAGCATACATGTTCGATTGCACATTGCTCTCTGCCAATTCGATCAGTTGTTTGCTGTATTTTTTCTCGAATTGCTCCAAAGTGAGCGTTTTCTTTCCACTTGCTAATTCGGTAGCACCTGCCTGCCAATATATGTACTTGAATTGTTCAGTGATATTGGAATGACCGTTTTCGAATTTCGAACGATGATCTTTATCCACTAAATGGATAAAATCGGTGGCGAAGATTTCCACCATTCGATACTGCGCACTTTGAAAACCAGATGCAGGTAAAAGCGACATGCGGAACTGCAGAAACTGTTCACGATCCATACCATTCACCATTACTTCAAACGAATGGGTTAGATTCATGAAATAACGGTTCACACGTTTAAGGCGGTTGATGGTGAACTTTAAATCGGGTTCCGTTTGCGCACCAATCTGCTTCAATTCATGTAAGCTGAGTTTGAAATACAACTCTGTTATCTGGTGATACATGATGAAGATTTCTTCGTCGGGAAAACTAGTCCGCGGATTTTGAAGACTCAGCAAAGTATCGAGATGTATATAATCCCAATAAGTGAGAAAATCGGCGTGTAGCAAGCCGTCGAGATAGGAAAGTAAATCCTGTCCCATGGCGGCATACTTCTTCTGCAAAAGATCGATGCGGGAAAGGATGTCTTCGGAGATTTCCATTCTTTAGCGAGATTGAGGGAGGGCAAACATAGGTAAAAAGCAGAATAGCGTGAATCCTTTCGTTGTAATCTATTCGAATATTGGGCGAGAAATCCGTCCTTATATTTTCTTCAAAAAGCAATCCTGCACATGATCGTTCACTATTCCTGCCGCTTGCATGTAGGCGTAACAAATGGTAGTGCCGACAAAGGTAAATCCACGTTTTTTCAAGTCTTTACTCATAGCATCACTTTCGGTTGTTGAAGCAGGAATTTCGCTCATCGATTTTCGTTTCCCGTCGAGTGTTTTGCCTCCTGTAAACTGCCAGATATAAGCATCGAAGGATCCAAATTCTTTCTGGATTTCGAGGAAAGCTTGAGCATTTTTGATTGTGCCGGTAATTTTCAAACGATTTCGAATGATGTCTTCATCCTCCATCAACATGGCCACATGATCATCGGTGAACTTGGCCACTTTTTTCGGGTCGAATCCAGCGAAGGCATTTCTAAAACCAGCTCTGCGATTGAGAATCGTTTGCCAACTCAAGCCAGCTTGGAAACTATCCAATACGATGAATTCGAAATGTTTTCGGTCATCGTGAACCGGAATTCCCCATTCGGTATCGTGATATTCGCGCATATTATCTGTCTTGGTACACCAAGCGCATCGAATGAGTTCCTTCATTTTCCAAAAATTAATGGCTGAAAATACCAATAATGACGCAATGTATAGAGGCTTGTATTTTAATCTCCCTCTAAACTTTACTATTC
>JBIKOC010000286.1:0-3533 GCA_044358335.1 Flavobacteriales bacterium
CAGGTTATAGCAGTATTGAGTCGGATTTGCTTCTTAAAAACCGGAACACCCGATGGATTGCACCGATAAAAAAAGCTATTTCTGAACAATCTTGCTTTATAGCTGTTGGAGCATTGCATTTGGCTGGAGATGATGGTTTAGTGGCTTTATTACGAAAAGAAGGCTACTTAATTATTCCAGTTAAAAGCGAAAAAGACATACAGTAAAATAATCCTTATATTTTCTAAAAGCGCATTATATTTGCAGCCAATTGAGTTCAGCGAACTATGAAAAAAATCCAACCCAGATTTCTCCTTGTTCTTTCTGCAATTTTCATTGCTTCCTTCTTCCGTTTGATGCCGCATTGGCCAAATTTCACTCCCATGGCAGCTATTGCTTTAATGGGTGGAGCTATGATTTCTAACCGGTTGGTTGGTGTTATTATTCCGCTTATTGCCATGCTTATTAGTGATATTCTGACAATCACTTTCATCAATTATCGTTGGACTACGTTTGAAGAGTATTTCATTTCACCATCAACAGCTCTTCTTTACTTAAGCTTTATCCTCATTACTTTCATGGGATATTGGTTGAGAGAACGCCAAAGCTGGAGCAATTTAGCGCTCACTTCACTCTTAAGTGCTTGCGTATTTTTCTTGATTACTAATTTCGGGGATTGGCTTATCAACACACTTCCTAAAACAGCAGCTGGATTATTAGCTACATACGAATTAGGAATTCCATTCTTTGGATATAACCTTCTTGGAAATCTATTCTATACATTTTTATTTTTTGGGGTATTTTACTTTCTCAATACTTCCAATCAAAAGCTGGCGAAAGAACGTGTTCGTCACTAAGAATTAATAACATTTTTAAATCCTGCTTCGGCGGGATTTTTTTTTGCATTCTCCCCTCATCAATACATGTTATAATTAGTTTTAACGTATGAACGCATCTCATACAACAAGCCTTAGTTATTGGGAACAATCAACTTTTCTACAAGCCGATATCATTGTTATTGGTGCTGGAATTGTCGGATTGAGTGCCGCATTAAATCTTAAACGTCTCAATCCAACTAAAAAAATTCTCGTCCTGGAAAGAGGGGTTTTACCTACCGGAGCAAGCACTAAAAATGCTGGATTTTCCTGTTTTGGTAGTCTGAGCGAAATTGCTGCCGATTTAGAAATTCTATCCGAAGAAGATGTGTTGAGTTTGATTTCTATGCGATGGAATGGATTACAACTTTTGCGAAAAACCATAGGCGATAAAGAAATGGGCTATGAAGAACATGGCAGTTTCGAAGTCTTCACTCCTACTCAGGAATTGCTCTATCAACGAAGCATGCAACTCCTCGATCGGTTTAATCAACATTTGAAACAGATTATCGGTGTTGAGCAAGTCTTTCAACCTACCGATGAGTATATTGAAACATTTGGTTTTAAAGGAGTTCAACATTTAATAAGAAACTCAGCCGAAGGACAAATTGATACGGGTTCTACCATGAATGCTCTTTTGCAATTAGTTAGAAACGCTGGTGTTCAAGTGTTAACCGGTGTTGAAATTACTTCTTATCAATCGACCAATAATCGAGTTGAACTACAAACTCATGAATTAGGGAAGTTAAGCTGCCAGCAATTGTTATTCTGTACGAATGGATTTGCTGCACAACTGCTTCCCGATATAGATGTAAAGCCCGGAAGAGCTCAGGTTTTGATTACATCCGAAATTCCCAATCTCAAGCTCAAAGGATGCTTTCACATGGAAGAAGGCTATTACTATTTCCGAAATGTGGGTAATCGAGTATTGTTTGGTGGCGGAAGAAATCTCGATAAAGCTGGTGAAACTACTTATTCACATGAAATTACTCCATTCATTCAAAATCAGTTGAATACCTATTTGAAAGAAGTCATACTTCCTGATGTAGAATATTCAGTTGAAATGCGTTGGGCTGGCACTTTGGGGCTAGGTAAAAATCGCTTACCTATTGTCCAAAAAATTGAACCGGGCGTGTATTGCGCAGTTAGAATGGGTGGAATGGGTGTAGCAATTGGTTCACTTATCGGAAAACAAGCAGCAGAATTGCTAATGAATCAATAATAATTCAGTGATTCACCAAAAGCTTCAAATGTTGAATTCCTTTAGTTGTTTCAACGCATACCAAATACAATCCATTAGCTAGCATATCTGTGCGAAGGATTGATTGCACTGCTTCAACAGTATGAGATTCTATAAGCTGACCAGAAACATTAAACAGTTGAATGGTTTGAATCGTATTTCCTGATTGAAGCTGAACAAAGTCATGAGCAGGATTAGGAATCATTTGAAGAGAATTTTGCACCACTTCTTCCATCCCAACCCAATTCACATTAAATGGATTGGATATGCTTGTGCATCCGTATTCATCATAAATCCGAACATTATAATTTCCATTTACCAAAGGCATCCAATTACTAGTATCCGAATCGTTGATTTCAAGTCCATTAACATACCAAACGTAGGAACTTGCATCAGTTGCTTGCAACGAAAATTCTGTTATTGTAATGAAAGGAGTCCCGGGCTGAGGTAGAATGGTGATGGTCTTATTAACCGTTTGAAAACATCCCTCAGTAGAAACGCCACTTAAACTTACTAATGTAGTTGCAGTTGGACTAAATTCAACTGATATCGCATTGGTAGCATTCAAACTTGGTCCTTCTAACCAGTAATACAATTCAGCACCTGATGCTGTTAAAGTAATCGTTGAATTGGGGCATATTGAATCTGATTCGGTTAGAATTTCCAGTGCTGGACTATCATACACATGAATAAAATCAGGTATTGATAAGGTGTCTGAGGTTCCGTTTTTGGTTACAATCAACTCCACATCGTAAAGTCCCGGTTGTGACCAAGTAATAAGTGGTTCATAATCAGATGATGTAGCTGGATTTCCTGATTCAAAAGTCCAAGAATATGTTTCAGGAGAATTTAAACTGGTGTTGGAAATTTGAACAGCTGCATCGGTACAAGCTAATGAGCTTCCTTGTGCGCTAAATCCAGCAATGGGTGGAACATCTTCACTTACCCCGTTCAATTGCACATTGTCGAGATAAATGTTGTTTCCTAAACCATTAAATCCTTCAAAACGAAATTGAAATCCAGTCATTCCAGCATAAGCCGATAAATCTATATTTCCACATGTAGTTAGAGTTTGTCCTTCGCACCAATCGTAAGCTGTTTGAGGAATAAAAAATGAACCATTATAGGAAGTTGTTGCAAAACTAAAAACACCATCTTCTCCTCTAGCCCAAACACGATTCCACGAATTACCACAATCAGAAGAAACCGAAACTATCATCGAATCGGTAATACCCGGAAAACGTTGCTGATAGGCATAATCAAATGAAAGCGTTAAAGAAGAATATCCCGACAAATTAAAAGATGGACTGATTAGATAATCTCGACTATTCCCAACAAAATCAGTGAAATAAGGCAAACGAGCCGACTTTTGTCCGGTGTTAGAACCAAAACTGGAAGCTACTTCCCATGTGGTTGAATTTACTTCCGGATTCGAAATA
>JBIKOC010000287.1:0-3530 GCA_044358335.1 Flavobacteriales bacterium
TGCCAATCGAACGCCTCCTGTAATTCGAAAATCTTCAAATAAATCTGCTAAACCAATCCGGAATAATCCATTGATGGATGGATTCTGATATCCTGTTCCCGTATAAGGCTGATAGGTTTGATTGAGGAAGCCCCGATCTAACTGTGTGACTAGAAAATCGGGATAATAAGCAGTTTGATATAGTCGCTGACGACCAACTTTGAATGTATCTGTTTCGGTGCTTCCAGGTTTGCTAGGTGAAATACTATTCGCTTGTGTTTTTTTATCATCACCAAAAACCACAATTTTCCTCACTTTCGAATCACCCGGGATTTTATTCACTGACTTTTCGGGTGATTTTTTTACCGTTACTGGATTCAATTGTTGAGACCAAATTGTTTCAGGTAGTGTTGAATTTAATACTTGAGATGCATCCGATTGAATTTTATAAATGGCCGTTTTCCCGTCCTTTTCAATAATCTCATACACCGAACCATCCGGTCGAACACTGTATTGTAAAATACCTTGTTTGTAGTTTGTTGCCGGCTGAGAAACCATGAAATAACGATAATGTGTCATCGTATCGATATAGGCTATACTGCTATCAAAATGAGCCGTATAACGATTCACAATTCCATTGGCATCACTCAGGTAAGTTAGCTGATTGTTTCCTAATGGAATAGCTTGTTGTTCGTGAATGAGCGGTGTATTAGTCAAGCGTCGAAGCACAACTTCATCCCGCAGAAATGGTTTGATTAAAAATAAATCATGTGCATGTAAAGGAACCATTGGCGTTTTTCCCGGAACAAAAAGCGAATCTCCCACCCGATTTGAACTAAACACGATTCGTTCACCATCAGGCATCCAACTTGGGTCAGATTCATCCCATTCATCATGCGTCAATGCCTGAAACGAATTCGCAATATTGCTAAACAAGAACAAATCGGTGCGTCCATCTTTTAATGCAATCATCGCAATATTCTTCCCATCGGGCGAAACCGACAAGCTCATTACTTTTTGCACCTGATCGAGAAATTTTCGCTGTACGCTACCATCCTTGATGTTGTAATAGTTAAGGCGGAGACGACTTTTATATTCATCCACATACAGCAATAATTCACCATTGGGATGCCAAGTTAAAACTGGATAACTCATATCGTTAAGCGTGGGTAGCTTTCGTCCGATACGCATGATGCGTTTTTGTTTGCCTGTTTGCAAATCCTTGAGAAACAAAATGTTCTTTCCGAATTCATTTCTCACCCAAGCCAAGTTATTCCCATCCGGACTCATCCGGACTTCTCGAAATACATAACCGGGGCGATATTTCACAGGGAGCTTTTCTCCTTGAATCTTCTTGAAAAGGGTGTCGCTGTAATAATAGCGCTTGTCGTAATAGTTTATCCATTCTTGAGTCAGGCTTTTTAATCCAATACCCAATACTAACTCAAAACCATTGTCAACACTCCTGCTCACACGAGTCATCTCCACAATATCAGGAATTACGCGTGTTCCATATGTGGCGGCGATGTAGTTCCAAATCGATTCTCCAGCAATGGCGGCATCTTTCCCTTCGATACGGTTAAATTTCAAATAACGCCCCGACATAATTCCGTCTCTCACTTGATCATCCAATCGAGTAGACCAAGGGCGACTCATCCAAGCAACTAAGCCTTTTTGATACCAATCGGGTATTGAAAGCAAAGTGGAACTTCTCAAGCGATCTCGAAAGTCGCTACCATACAAGAATTCGCTCACAAATGCTTCTGCCGTTCCTGATCGAATCTGTTCGGCAAAATCGGCTGTGCCATTTTCGTAATACAACAACACCTTACTTCCAACCATACGCGTGGTTCCGCCAAGATTGTTCAGACTTTGTCCGCCAAGTCCTACATTACTTTGCTTTAAATCCGACAGACGATTAAATACTAAATATTGCAAGCGGTTTTCGAGCGTGTAATCGAAAAGCTGCTCGTATTCGTTTAAGCTAAATTGAGCTGTTTGGGCGACCCGTTTAGAAAGTTCTTTACCACCCGAATAGAAATAAACATCCATGCGTTCGTAGCGGTAAAACGACCATTCAATTGGCTTGTACTGAATCCGGTTTTTGCCAAAATCCATCCTCGACCCATTGTAAAATTGGGCTTTTACAGGCATTACACCGAATAAAATGATGAAACAGACTAGTGTTCTCAGCACACGAATGCGTTTTGGTAAATGTATGAAAAGCCCTTTATTTAGGGACTCTTACGATATGCTTCAACTTCATCATTTTACATTCAATCCTTTTCAGGAAAACACGTGGATTATTAGCGCCGAAAATCGCGATTGTATCATCATCGATCCGGGATGTTATTCACATGCCGAAAAGCAGGAGCTTCAAGCATTTATAGAACACCAAAAGTTAAATCCGGTTCGCTTAATCAATACACATTGCCACATCGACCATGTGTTGGGAAATCCCTTTGTTACTAAAACTTATGGCTTGATTCCAGAGATACACTCGCTCGATTTGCCTTTGTTGAAAGCTGTCGAAACTTATGGTTCTATGTGGGGAATTCAATCGGATGTTCAGCCTGAACCAAAATTGAGTCTCGATTTGTTGGAGGATATTACTTTAGGTGATAATCGAATACAGTTGTTTTTTACGCCCGGTCATGCACCCGGACATGTTTCGCTTTATTCTGAGGTTGATGGATTTATTATTTCTGGCGATGTATTATTTCGCGGAAGCATTGGTCGAACCGATTTGCCTGGCGGAAATTTGGACGTATTGCTGAACAGTATTCAAACGCAGCTGCTTACTTTGCCCGATTCCACTCAAGTTTTTAGCGGGCACGGTGAACCAACAACGATTGGTTTTGAACGAATGCACAACCCATTTCTTAATTGATTCAGATTCGGTGTAAATTTCCATCCCAATCCGATGCAAAAATCTAGAAAACAAACAGCTTATCTCGAGCTGCACACGGCTGTATTCCTTTTTGGTTTTACAGGTATTCTCGGCCGACTCATCTCGCTCGACGCAGGAATGCTCGTTTGGAACCGCCTTTGGATGACAGCTATTTTGATGTTTATCTACATCAAATATATTGGAGTTTTTAGGGTGTTGAATTGGAAGGAAATCAAGCACATTGGAGCTATTTCTTTAGCTATTGTGGTGCATTGGTTGCTGTTTTATGGAGCTATAAAACTGGCGAATGTGTCGGTTGCCATGATTTGTTTATCCTCGATAACCTTGTTTACGGCGATACTCGAACCAATCTTATTCAAAAAGGCTTTTTCGCCTGTTCAACTATTGTTTTCTGTTTTAGTAATTGTAGGCGTTTCCTTTATGGCCAACGATCAGCAGGAACATTTCTGGGGAATCATCGTGGGACTAGGCTCTGCTTTCTTTAGTGCCTTGTTTACTGTACTTAATAAATCGATTGTGAATCGTTACGACTCGCGCTTGTTATCGTTTTACGAAATGAGTTTGGGTTTTATTCTGCTCAGTATTCTCATGCCGCTTTATCAGATATGGGTTCCTCAAACGAATTGGATTCCATCTATTG